>DAIMMR010000172.1:0-7870 GCA_036720575.1 Clostridium sp. | reverse complement strand
GAAGTATCATTGGCTATGACACTTTTGGTATCTACATTGCTTATTGCAATTTTAGGAGGATATGTAGGTACACAACTTGGTTCAACTATGATAGCTTTTTTAAATAATTATTTGAATACTGCACTTAGCTATGACAGTTTAAATAAAATATTATTTGTAACTATATGGAGACTTGCCGTAGTAATTCTTCCAGTGGTGATTCCCATACTTGTTATTGGTGTTATGGCTAATTTTTTTCAGACCAGGGGTATTATAACCATGGAACCATTGAAAATGGATTTTAAGAAATTGAATCCTATAAATGGGCTAAAGCGTATGTTTTCGGTAAGATCTTTGATGGAGCTTTTAAAAGACACTGTTATAGTAGTTATAGTAGGGTATGTAGGCTACAGTTTTGTAAAGAAAAATTATACATATATAATGACACTGGGAGAATTGAATGTGCAGGCAGTAGCTAAGGCTGTAGGAAGCCTGGCTGTAGGAATATTTTTCAGGATAACACTGATCATGATTATAATTGCAGTTATTGATTATATGTTTCAACTCCGACAGTACAACAATGATCTTAAAATGTCAAAACAGGAAGTTAAAGAGGAATTCAAACAGGATGAAGGGGATCCCCAGATAAAGAATAAAATAAGGCAGAAGCAGAGAGAAATGGCTATGAGGAGAATGATGCAGGAGGTTCCAAAAGCAACTGTAGTAGTTACAAATCCTACACATGTAGCTGTGGCGCTGAAATACAAAGAAGGTGAGGATGCACCTGTTCTTGTAGCAAAAGGATTGGATAATACAGCTCTTAGAATAAAACAGGTAGCTAAGGATAATGATGTTCCAATATTTGAAAACAGATCGCTTGCTAGGCTTATATACAAAAAAGTAGATATAGATATGGAAATACCTGTTGAGATGTATCAAGCAGTAGCAGAAATATTGGCTTTGGTTTACAAGATGGGGTGATATTTTGGAAGATAGCAAAATTAAGGGAAAGTTTAGATTAAAAGCAAATAAAGATGTATTAATGCCATTAGTAGTAATAATGGTAGTTTTCATGATAATAATTCCACTGCCAGCAGCAGTACTGGATGTACTTATAGCATCCAATATAACACTATCCATAGTTATTATACTTTTAACTATGTTTACTACTGAAATACTTGAATTTTCCATATTTCCTACATTGCTTTTAATAACTACATTATTTAGATTGGCACTTAATATTTCATCTACGAGACTTATACTTAGAGATGGATACGCCGGAGAGGTTATAAATGCATTTGGAAGCTTTGTAGTAGGTGGAAATTATATGGTAGGTATAATTATATTTTTAATTATAGTTATTATACAGTTTATTGTAATAACAAATGGTGCAGGAAGAGTTGCCGAGGTTTCGGCAAGATTTACTCTAGATGCAATGCCAGGCAAGCAGATGAGTATAGATGCAGATTTGAACTCAGGATTGATAGATGAAAGGGGAGCTAAAAACAGGAGAGAGAAACTGCAGAGAGAGGCAGATTTTTATGGAGCCATGGATGGTGCCTCAAAATTTGTAAAAGGTGATGCAATAGCATCGCTTATAATTGTAGTTATAAATATAATTGCTGGAATTATAATGGGAATAGTTGTTTTGGGTATGGGTGCTTCAGATGCCGCCCAGACTTATACAAAACTTACTATAGGTGATGGACTTGTATCTCAAATACCGGCGCTTCTCATATCTACAGCTTCAGGTATACTTGTTACACGTTCCGGAGACAATGAAAATTTTGGTACTATAGCTATAAAACAATTAACTGGTTTTCCGAAAGTGATAGCTATTGCAGCTGCAGTTTTACTATTTTTGGCTATAATACCCGGACTTCCACATATAGCATTTATAATACTGTCTGCACTTTGCATGACAGCTGCATATCTTCTATATAAAGATGAAATGCAGCACAATATACAACAGAGTCAGGTAAAGCAGCAGGAAATGACTGAAATAGAGAATAAAGAACCTGAAAATGTAATGAATTTGATATCTGTAGAACCAATGGAAATTGAAATAGGTTACGGGCTTATTCCACTTGCAGATGAGAGCTCAGGAGGAGATTTGCTTCAAAGAATAACTTCAGTCAGAAGACAATGTGCTATAGAGATGGGTATAGTAGTACAACCTATAAGAATAAGGGATAATCTTCAGCTTAAGACCAATGAATATGTTATAAAGATAAGAGGAACTGTGGTTGCCAAGGGGGAACTAATGCCAAATATGTTATTGTGTATGGATCCTACAAATGGAGAAAATAGTATATCAGGGATAAGTACAGTAGAGCCATCTTTTGGATTGCCAGCTACATGGATAAACAAGGATCAGAGGGAAGAGGCTGAGATAAAGGGGCTTACAGTTGTAGATCCTACTACAGTTATGGTTACACACTTAACTGAAACTATTAAAAATCATTCTTATGAAATGATAGGTAGACAGGAAGTAAAAATGATTTTAGATTCTGTTAAAGAAAAGTATCCTACCGTTGTAGAGGAACTTATACCTGATCTTCTTACCATAGGAGAAGTTCAAAAGGTACTGCAAAACCTTTTAAGAGAAAGAGTTTCCATAAAGGATATGGTAACAATTCTAGAATCACTTGCAGATAATTCGAGAAATACAAAAGATATAGAACTTTTGACGGAGTATGTTAGATTTGCTCTTGGAAGGAGTATATGCAATTCTCTAATTGATGAAAACAACTCAATTACTGTAGTTACACTTTCACTTGATTTGGAAGAATTGGTTGCAAATAATATACAAAAGTCCATGCAAGGTTCATTTCCGGCCATAGATCCGGATACTACCAGCAAAATATTGAATTCACTAAAATCAACTTTGGATTCAGTTTATTTTAATGATAATCAACCTGTAATTTTAGTATCTCCTAAAATAAGAGCTGCATTTAGAAAGCTAATTGAAATGGTATTTCCTTCTGTAAATGTACTTTCATTAAACGAAATACCTAATGATGTGGAGATAAAAACCGAAGGGGTTGTTTCAATAAAATGATTGTGAGAAAATATAAAGCTAGAAATATGCATGAAGCCATTTTAAAAATAAGACGTGAACTTGGAAAGGATGCTGTTATAATAAGCCAGAGGAAGATAAGAAAGGGTGGACTTTTAGGACTTTTTTCACAGAAGATATTTGAGGTTACAGTAACAGCAGACAATTCAGATACAAGAGATATAAATGATTATGATACCACCGAAAGTATTGAAGCATTTAAAAAGGCAGTAAAGCATAAAACACATGATCTGGAACGTATAAATAATGAGGATATAATAAAAGAAGTAAAAGATATGAGAAATATGTTAAATAATGTAATGCAAAACTCAATAGGTATAGGAAAAAGCAAACTTCAACTAAAATTGGAAAACAGTGATTTAAATACATCTGTAATTAACAATATAATGCGGGAAATGAGTACAATAACAGGAGATTTGGAGGATAGGGAAAAGCTCAGACTTGTAGTACAAAATATGATTAGAGTAGATCATAGAAAGCTTGATAAAACAGTAGTTTTAGTCGGACCAACAGGTGTTGGAAAGACTACTACTATTGCAAAGCTTGCAGGGAAAATGGCACTTGTTGAAAATAAAAAAGTTGGACTTATAACTATTGATACTTATAGAATAGGTGCTGTTGAACAATTGAGAACTTATGCAGATATAATAAATATACCTTTTAAAGTAGTACTTAATGTTAAAGATATGGAAAGGGCCATTGAGAGCATGGAAGATTGCGATGTTATTTTAGTAGATACAACAGGGAGAAGTAGTAAAAATAAAATGCAGATATCAGAATTGAGAACATTTATTAATAAATTAAATACAGATAATATCCATCTTGTAATAAGTTGTACTACTAAGAGCAGTGATATAGATGTAATAGTAAATGGATACAAGCAATTAAATTATAATAATGTAATAATAACTAAACTTGATGAAACCTGTACATATGGTTCCATACTAAATATTGAAAATTCGTCCAGCAAGCCTATTAGTTTTGTTACTACAGGACAAAACGTGCCAGAAGATATTAAGTGTATGGATTCAGATGAACTTACAAAGCTTGTACTAGGAGAGGATATAATATGCTAGATCAGGCTGAGCAATTAAGAAAACTTGTAAAAAAAAGTGAAAAAAATTATGAAACAAATAATCAGAAAAGACCTGTCATACTTACAATTACTTCTGGAAAAGGAGGTGTAGGTAAAAGTAATTTTGTAGTGAATACAGCTATATGCCTCCAGAAGATGAATAAAAAGGTTCTTATATTTGATGCAGATATAGGAATGGGAAATGATGATGTACTTATGGGATTTTTACCTAAATACAGTGTATATGATATAATATTTAAAGGTAAAAATATTGAAGATGTTGTTATAGAAGGACCATTTGGAATAAAATTACTTCCAGGTGGAACGGGAATATCAAAATTAAATGAAATTACAGAGGAGCAAAGAGATAATTTTATTAAAATGTTATCTAAATTGGAGGATATTGATTATATAATAATGGATACTGGTGCTGGAATAAATAAGAGTGTCTTGGGATTCATAACTTGCTGTGACTATCTATTTGTAGTTACAACACCTGAACCTACAGCTATTACAGATGCCTATAGTTTAATAAAAGTTGTAGATTATTTTAAAATTAAAAATTCAGCCAGTATTATTATAAATAAAGTATTCGACAATATAGAGGGAGAGAAAGTTTTCAATAAATTTAATGCTGCAGTAAATAGATTTTTAAGTATAAATTTAAATTATCTTGGATGTATATCAGAAGATAGAAAGTTAGTACAAGCAGTTAAAAATCAAGTACCAGTAGTAATAAATTTTCCTAGTTCAGCAGCATCAGAAGATATAAGAAATATAGTACAAAAATTACTTGGAGTAAAAAGTATAAAAAAAGATAGTGGAATTCAGCAATTATTTAAAAGAATTTTTGATATTTTTTCATAAGGAGAAGATTTATATGCCCTCTAATATTGAGTTTGAAGTAAACAGCAGAATTGAGATAGAAATGGAAGATGAATATTATAAAAGCAATATTCAAGATGTGGGAAATGATTGTATTGGTATAAGTATTCCAGTTAACAATGGAACATATTTGCCACTTCATAAAGGTGACAAGATAAAATGTATATATTTTGATAATAATCAAATGTACACTTTTAATACAGTAGTTGTTTCAAGAAAAATAGATAGAATATTTATAGTAGTAATCAAAAAACCTACCGAGGTAAGGGAATATCAGAGACGAAATTTTGTAAGAGTACCATTTACCAAAGAAATTTTATACTCTGTAATTACTGATGATAATCAAATAAATTTCTTAAATGCTACCTCGCTTAATATAAGTGGTGGAGGAATGAAATTAGCTATTGATGCCAAATTTGGTCATAAAATAACATATGGTTGTGAACTTATAATTATTATACCTGTTGATGATAAGAATATAACTTTAAAGGGGAAAATAGTTAGAATAAGTAATAATAAAGAAAATAAAAAACTTATATGCGGAATATCTTTTGTTGATGTGGATAAAAATACTAGAGAAAAAATAATAGAATTGGTTTTTGAAATTATGAGAGAACAGATAAGAAAAGGAGTAAAGGGGGAGTAGCAATGGCAGTACCAATTAAATCTGATGTAAAAGAAGAGATGGTAAAGAGATATCTTCCTCTTGTAAAATATATTGCTTCTAGAGTTATAATAGGAAAAACCAAATATATTGAATATGAAGATTTGGTTAGCTACGGTATAGTAGGACTTATGGATGCTATAAATAAATTTGATGAAAGCCGTGGTATGAAATTTTCTACCTATGCTTCTATTCGAATAAAGGGATCCATGATAGATGAACTTAGAAAGAATAGTCCTATTCCAAAAGGAGCTATAGATAAGCTTAACAGATATAATAGGGCGATAGAGTTACTTCAGACAGAATTGGGACGAGAGCCTACCAATGATGAAATATGCAAAAAATTAGATATATCTATTAAAAACATAGTTGAAATAGAAAATTATATTAATTATATATCAGTAGTATCCCTTGAAAATTTAATATTTTCAGAAGATGATAATATTCCTATTATAGGTACGATACAGGACAATAAAAGTCCAAGCCCTGAAAGAAGTCTGGAAAAAAAAGAACAGTTGGAATATTTGACCAGGGCACTTGAAATATTAAATGAAAAAGACAATTTGGTTCTTACACTTTATTATTATGAAGGACTTACATTAAAGAAGATAGGAAAGATTTTAAATGTATCTGAATCGAGAGTATGCCAACTGCACAGCAGGGCTATAATACATCTTAGAAAAGCCATGTTAAAGTTAAAATATGAAATCTAGGGGTGGAATCCTGTAATGGAATCAATTATACTATTTATAATAGGAATATTACTTATAGTTTTTAATGCCAAAAGTATATTTAAAGAAAAAAATTCTTTTCAAAACAAACTTAATGAAAGCAGTGGCTCTATTAAAGATTTTGATGTGGAAATAGGCAATCTCAGACATGAATTTGCAGAGACAATTTTTGAACTTCAGAAACAGATAGAGAAAAATGATAATGAAGTTAAAGATAATTATAATATGGAGAAAAGTGAATCAAGTGAGGAAATATCTAAATTCGAAAATTATAATAATGTTAAAATAGATGAAATAAAGGAAATGTTGGATGATAATATGTCAATAGATGAAATATCGGAGAGTACTGGAATAGGCAAGGGGGAATTGCTATTAATAGAGGAACTATACATAAAACAATAAAAAAAATTATAGCAATTCTTGAATTGTTAAGTGATAGAAAAGTCCTTCTGGGAATTGGAATTGGAATCATAATTGCAACTTCTGTAATGCTTGAATCAAAAATCAGATATACAATGAGTAAAAATCAAATAGAGCAAAAAGCAAGGTCTATGGGAATGCAATATCCAGAAGAAATAAAGGTTATTGATAATCAGAATGGAGGAAAAAGATGATTAGAAGTTTTTATTCAGCAGTATCAGGCATGATAACCCAGGAAGCCAAACAGGATGTTATAACAAACAATCTTGCAAATGCAAACACAGTAGGATTTAAACAGGATGATCTTGCAGTAGGTGATTTTGGTGATATGCTCCTGCAAAATTACGATAAGATAGTTAATGGAAAAAATGCAAGAAATGTAATAGGGAGTATAAGCCTTGGAAGTAGAGTAAATGGAGTAAATACTGAATTTAGCCAGGGCAGCATAAAGCAGACCGATATAGCTACAGATTTTGCTATTGAAGGCAGAGGCTTTTTTACAGTATCAAGACAAGAAGGTAATGCAAATAATACATATTATACTAGAGATGGTCATTTTCATATAAATATCAATGGGACTCTTGTAGATGACAGTGGCGATACCGTACTTGCAAGGGATATACAGACAGGGGCTTTAGGAGCTATAAATGTTGGAAATGGAAAATTACAGTGTGACTCGCAGGGAAATATAAGTATAGATGGAATCCCAAGGTATAAATTATATACAGTAGACTTTAATGACTATAATAATTTAACAAAGACGGGGGACAACTTGTATAGAGGAACAACAGGTGCCCGGGAAATTAATGCAAATGTAAAACAAAACTTTCTTGAAAGTTCAAATGTAAATGTAGTTAATACCATGGCAAATATGATTACTACAATGAGAACTTTTGAAACAAACCAAAAGGCCGTTCAATCTATAGATGAGTCTTTGGACAAACTTATAAATCAGGTTGGAAGAGTTTAAATAATTTATTTTAGGAGGAGATTATTTTATGCTTAGATCTATATGGAATAGTGTAAGTGCAATGAAT
>DAIMMR010000171.1:0-7871 GCA_036720575.1 Clostridium sp. | reverse complement strand
CCTTATAAATTGGGAGCCGGAATATACATTGGAGAAGGGAATTGAAGAAACTGAACGTTGGATAGAAGGAACTAAACTGCTAAAATAATATCACAGGTGTGTAAAATTTGAAAGAACAGCTAGAGATAGTTGTTCTTTTTAGTATGGTGCGCCCAGCATGGGCGCAATCTAATGGGTGAAAGTCCCAAGCGCGGGTTGATAGTGCCAAGTGCATAGCTTAAGACAAGGGTGTCCACCATGAGGTGGAATCTGAAGGAAGTCAGCGGCAAAACTCTGGTCTGACGAACAGAAACTATATATAAGGCATATGTCTGTGGGTGAGTTTGCCATACAAAACAAAGCCCTAAACTATCTGAAACAGGCGGTGTAAATATAGCAGATAGATGGAGTGAAAGATTGCGTTCTTACCTGGGGAGGTCTTAGATTTATGTTTCGAAAATGAATTTTGAAACAACAACCTTTACAGTGATGTAAAGCTGAAATCTGAGAAGTCAGCAGATGTCATATTAGTAGAAGTGACATGAAACTTCTATGAAGGACTGAACAATAGGAGGTTTTGAAACTTTGAAAAACACAAAGAAATGTGATAACAGCAGACAACTTCATAATGAAGGTTACCTACAAAAGGATAGAGTGGAACTCGAAGAGTATGTAGGAGCGCCTAGCATTTCATTGACGTTAGAAAAGCAACAGAACGCCAAAAGTAGATACAATAATGAATTGCTTGAAGAAAATTGTTGGCAGAAATAACTTAAATCAAGCATTTAAGAGAGTTAGAGCCAACAAAGGTAGCCATGGAATTGATGGTATGAATGTAGATGAGCTTCTACAATATCTAAAGGAAACTGGCGCCAGCCTCCGGCAATCATTATTAGAAGGAAGTTATAAGCCTAATCCAGTAAGACGAGTGGAAATTCCAAAGTCTGATGGAAAGAAACGACCATTAGGTATACCGACGGCTGTAGATCGAGTAATACAACAAGCTATCGCTCAAATACTAAGTCCAATATTTGAAAAGAAATTTTCGGATAACAGTTATGGATTTAGACCAAATAGGAATGCACATCAAGCAATTCTAAAATGTAAGGAATACATGGACAATGGTTATAGGTGGACAGTAGATATTGATTTAGAGAAATACTTTAATACTGTAAATCATGATAAATTAATTGGATTGATTTATGAAGAAATAAAGGATATTAGGGTAATATCTTTAATAAGAAAATATCTACAAGCAGGTGTAATGGAAAAAGGTACTTTTAGCATTACAAAAAGAGGTGTTCCACAAGGTGGAAATCTTTCACCATTGCTAAGCAATGTCATGTTAAATGAACTAGATAAAGAATTAGAAAAGCGAGGATTACATTTTTGTAGGTATGCTGATGACCGTGCGCCACGAAAGCGTACCCAAGTAGCCTGAAAAGTTGCTTGAATATAGCTATGCTATACAAATGATGGTGGATGGCCCACTGAAATCGCTGTATAGGCGGAGGTTTCAAACTACCCTAAGGTGCTGTAGTCAAAAGCTGCGGTATTGAGCGTTAGGGAAAAGGCAGTATAAAACTGTCAAGTGAGTGCTAAAGAGATGAATGAACACATGAACCACTTACGAAAGTGTCGAAAGCGTAGAAATTCCATCAAAACTAGGGGGTAGTCGTTAACCTAGGATAAGTCTAGAGGAAACCTGTATACTGTCTAGGCGGTGGACGGCATAAAGGTGGCATGACCTTAGCATAGGCGTTTGTATGGAACGTGGGAACCCACGGCTTGATGTTAAGAGAGTATTTCAAGCGGAAGAACCGTGAGAAAAGAGTATCAATGCAAGCATGGGGGCAGATTGAGCCATAGTAGTAATGAAGCTTCTGTAATGGAAGTGGAGCGAAGGACTTCAAGTTATTCGGTTTCGAGAATAAGTCAACTTTGAAAGGAGGAGGAACTTATGCAAGAAACAAAGCCGTTTAATATCTCTAAAAGAGTTGTATTTACAGCTTACAAGAAAGTGAAAGCAAACAAAGGAACATATGGAGTTGATAAACAATCTATAGAAGATTTTGAAAAGAACTTAAAGAATAATCTCTATAAAATATGGAATAGGATGTCATCAGGAAGTTATTTTCCTAAACCTGTTAAAGCTGTAGCAATTCCAAAGAAGAATGGTGGAACCAGAATATTGGGTATTCCTACTGTTGAAGATAGAATTGCACAGATGGTAGCAAAATTATATTTTGAACCACAAGTAGAGGCTATATTTTACAAGGATTCTTACGGATACAGACCAAATAAATCAGCAATACAAGCATTAGAGGTCACTAGAACGAGGTGTTGGAGGAAAGACTGGGTTCTTGAATTTGATATTAGAGGCCTGTTTGATAACATTAGACATGATAGTTTAATAGAAATGGTAAAGAAGCATACACAGGAAGAATGGATTATTTTATACATTCAGAGGTGGTTGACTGCACCATTTCAAATGAAAGATGGAACAATAGTTTCGAGAACCTCCGGCACACCGCAAGGTGGAGTCATTAGCCCAGTACTTGCAAATCTTTTCTTACATTATGTATTTGATGATTTTATGGTGAAAGAATTCAAAACGATTCCTTGGGTCAGGTATGCTGATGATGCAGTAGCACACTGCGTATCCTTGAAGCAAGCGAAATATCTACAGAGAAGAGTGCAGGAAAGGTTTGAACAATATGGCTTACAGTTAAATCTTGAGAAAACAAGAATTGTATACTGCAAAGATGATGATAGAAAAGGATTTGTGGGATATATCGAATATGTTTAATAGACAGATACAGGGATGGATTAACTATTACACACATTTCTATAAATCTGAAATGTATGGAGTACTTAGATATATTAATGGATGCTTAGTTAAATGGGTTCGTAGGAAATACAAGAAACGAAAACATAGAAGGAAAGCAGAGTATTGGTTAGGAAGTATTGCACTAAGAGATAGAAAATTGTTTGCACAGTGGAAATTAGGGATATTACCAACGACTGAATAATGGGAGCCGTATGAGCTGAGAGGTTCACGTACGGTTCTGAGAGAAACTAAGGGGGAAGTTCCCTTGGTTTACTTACTTTAATATATATGTAAAAACAAAAAAGGCAGCACAACGAGTAATGGCAAGTATAACAAGGTTTATAGAAGAGAAATTAAAACTGAAAGTTAACAAAGATAAAAGTAAGGTCGATAGACCGTGGAAGTTGAAATATTTAGGATTTACATTTTATCCAAAGAAAGGTGAAATGGGAATAAGAGTGCATGAAAATTCTGTTAGGAAACTTAAAGTTAAGCTTAAGAAAGTAACAGGAAGAAGTATGCTATGAGTATGGAACTCCGTGCGATTAAGCTAAAACAGATTATAATTGGATGGGTTAACTACTTCAAACTGGCAGATATGAAAAGTACACTTAAGAAATTAGATGAGTGGCTGAGAAGAAGGGTTCGGCTATGCTATTGGAAACAATGGAAGAAAATCAAAACAGAACATGATAATCTTAAAAGGCTTGTATTGATGAATATAAAGCTTGGGAGTATGCGAATACAAGAAAAGGTTACTGGAGGATATCCAACAGCCCTATTTTATCCAGAACACTATCTAATAAATATCTTAAAAAGCAAGGTTTTATAACATTAACCGAAAGGTATCTATAATTAGGTCATTCTTATTGAACCGCTGTGTACCGAACGGTACGCACAGTGGTGTGAGAGGTCGCTGAATAAAATAATTATTCAGCTCCTACTCGATTGAAAACTATAAAGAACAAATGTTTATATAAAATGAGCTCTTTATGACCATAATAAAAATATACATTTTGGTAATCTGCGTTTTTTATGTTTAACCCTAAATAATTATGATAAAATATATACAAGTGGGGTGTGAAAGTCACGGAAAAAGAATTTAATGTTACAGGAACGTGTATACCAGAAATGCATTATATGGTAGATATATCAGATAAATTAGATAAAGTTTTAAAGCTTATCCAAAAAGGAAAGTATTTTGTAATAAATAGACCCAGGTAGTACGGAAAGACTACAACTTTGTATATGATTGAAAGGGGATTAGATGAGAATAAAGAGTATCTTGTTATTTCTATAAGTTTTGAAGGTGTTGCAGATTTAATATTTGAGAAAGAACAAAGCTTTGTAAAAGCATTTTTGAAAATAATAGCTGATAGTTTATGTTTACAGCATGAAAATTTAGCATCTTTTTTAGGAGAAGAAAAAGATAATGTAGCTAATTTTAAATGTTAGTAGTAAGGTGCCTGTCACCAGAATGGAACAAAAATGTCCCATTGTGGTGACAGGCACCAAAAAGAAAGGAAATTGTATAATGAAACAATTTATATGTCAGGTTAATAAAGAACTTATTGACTTAGGTGCTGTGGAAATGGATGAAGTGCTGAAAAAATTGATACCTGAAAATCTAAATGAAATTAATATAAAAGTTGATGATAATGATTCAAAACTTTTTAAAATAGATAGAAGTGAAAATGTAATAACAGGTAGAGGAATTAAAGGCTTTTTTAAAAATGTAAAAAATGAAAAGGCAATGGTATCATACGATGTGAAAAAAAATGAGCTAATATTGAAAAATTTTGAAGAAATTAACAAAAAGGATGATATTTTTAACTCTGTTAAAAACCCTTCTGAAGCATATAAAAAGATAAGGGATCTAGTAACGTTTGATTTTGGAGATGAAAAATGGATTCAAATATATGAACTTGTTAAAAATTTTGCAGTTGTACCTAATTTTGATGAGCTCTTATCCCAGAATCATATGAGGGAAATGAACTTGTTTGATTATCAAATAAGAACGGTTAAAGAAGTACTTAAAAAATTTAGAGGCAGGGCACTTCTATGTGACGAAGTTGGGCTTGGAAAAACTATAGAAGCATGTACTGTTATGATGGAATATATTATTAGAGGATTTGCAAGAAAAATATTAATACTTGTTCCACCATCATTAGTTGAACAGTGGAGTAACGAGCTTAAAAGAAAATTTAATCAGGATTTTATAACAAGTGACGATCCTAAATTCAAGAAAATGGGAGATGAAGCATGGGCACATTATCCAAAGGTTATTTCCTCTATAAACCTGGCAAAGAGAAAGCAGAATAGCCAGCATATTTTGAAGATACATTATGACATGATAATTGTGGATGAAGCCCACCATTTAAAAAATAGGAAAACTGTTGCCTGGAATTTTGTAAATAAGTTGGACAAAAATTCAATACTGCTTTTAACAGCAACTCCTATTCAAAATAATCTTGAAGAATTATATAATCTAATAACTCTTTTAAAACCTGGTCAATTGAGTACATATTCAGATTTTAAAAAGAATTTTGTCAAATCCGGAGAATTAATGGAACCCAAAAATGTTGAAAAATTAAGATCTTTGGTGGCAGATGTTATGGTGAGAAATAAAAGAAGTGATGTAGATATAAAATTCACTAAAAGATATGCTAAGACTATAGAAGTTAGACTATCACCTATAGAAAAGAAATTTTATGATTTAATAAGTGATTTTGTACGGGACAACTATAATCAGGGTGAAAAAGGTATGTCCCAATTTACCCTTAAAATCATTCAAGAAGAATTGGGAAGTAGTGTGTATTCTGTCATGCCAACCCTTGAAAAATTATCAAATAATGAAAGTATTTCTATGAAAAGTAGGAAGAGCATAGAAGGCTTTATGGACATTGCAAAAGAGATTGCAACTAGAAAGTATGAAGAGAATACAAAAGGAAAAGAACTCATAAAAATAATAAATGATTTTGGTGACAAAGTTATAGTATTTACAAAGTATAAAACTACAGTTGAATTTTTGAAAAAGTTATTAAAACAAAATGGCTATGAAGTTGCTATATTTCATGGGGGAATGACGAGAAGAGAGAAGGAAAATCAAATTGAATATTTTAGAGATGGCGCACAGGTACTTATAAGTACTGAAGCAGGAGGTGAAGGTAGAAACCTTCAATTTTGTAATGCTATAGTAAATTATGATCTTCCATGGAATCCAATGGCTATAGAGCAGAGAATAGGAAGAATACATAGAGTAGGGCAGAAAAGAGATGTTTATATTTTTAACCTTGAGGCTAAAGATACTATAGAATCTTATATACTTAATATTTTAGATAAAAAAATAAATATGTTCGAACTTGTAGTTGGAGAAGTTGATATGATACTTGGAGATTTAAATGAAGAAGATGATAGCTTTGATGATTTAGTAATGGGTATATGGGCTAATTCCAGGGATAAAGGTGAATTGAAGAATAAGATGGATGAACTTGGAGATAAATTATTAGATATGAAAAATCAATATATGAAAGTAAAAAATGTAGATGAAGAAATATTTGGTGATTTATTCAAGGCAGGTGAAGATGAATGACGGATTTACAGGTATTTGTCACAAAATTTTTTGATACTTTAGGGGCTGCTGTGGAAGAAGTTGAATATGCACTTATATATGTTGTTATACCTGATGAATATAAGAGTGTATTTGGAAAAACTGAACTGAAGTTGTGTTTTGATTATGAAGTTTATCTTGAAAATCCAGATTATGAATTTGTCACATTTGGAAGTTTTATTTTGGATAAGATTATAAATTTGAGTTTTGAGCATTCCAGGGCCAGCATAAGATATGTTTTGGTTGATAATCTAAATGTAACAGAACCTGAGAAAAAGATAAAAGACTTTTTGAATAAAGACAGATGTAATATAGAAATTATAGAACAGGATAAATGTATAAATTATTTTGCAAAGTATAGTTTTAAGGTAAATTATATTTCTGATAATGTAGTAGAAGAATTTGAAAATTTAGTAATTGATATGAATAATCTATGTGTATCAAAGAGTTTTTCCGAAAATTTAAGTAGCATATTTTATGAAACGAATCCCCAATATGATTACCCATTAAATTGCAGCGTGGATTTTTTAGAAGGGTTTAAAAAAGCAGTAAAACAAATAGAAAGTACCAGCAAACTTAAAGCCAATAATTTTGCTAACATATCAGCTAAAGATAAAGAAATAGAGCGAATCAATAAATATTATCAATCATTAAAGATTGAAGCGGAAAAGAGAATGAAAAGGAAAAATTTAAGTCAGGAAAAAATAAATGAATATAAACACAAAATAAGGTTGTATGATATTGAAAAAGATAGGCAATTAAATGAAATTATAGAAAGATATAATGTAAAATCTGAAATTATTTTTCAAAATACTGTAGTTTATGCAGTTCCCGTAATGTATTTTAGGTATAAGTTAACTTCCAGAAATGAACCAGATGGTAAGCTAGGCAGTTGCTATTTTAACAAGATAACTAAAACCTGGCAAAGTGATTGATGACTGTAATATTTACCGGGATAAAAATGTTCCCATTAGGTGCCAGGCACCTAATGGGAACATTTTTATATAGAATAAACTATTAACATATGTTAATATAAATTTAATAAAATATTAATTGAAAATTACAATATTTGGAAACTTGGATATGAGGAGGCGTTAAGGTGAAATTTTGTGTTAAGTGTGGAAATAAACTAGAAGACAATGATATGTTCTGCCCAAAATGTGGACAGAAATCCGGGGTAGAAAATGGACAAGATGATGATGTAGGAAATACTCAAACTTTTAATACAGGCCTTATAAATAAGCAAAATAGTGAGTCTCAGTTTAAAGAATATCTTAATAAAGAAAATTTTAATGATGATGAAGAAGTAGAAGATGGCAGTATATTTGATACATTTAGAGGAAAGTTAGGCTTGAATAAAAAAGCCGCGGTAATTATAGGAATAGGTATTTTATGCATTACAATATTTGTATCTTTTCTAATAGGTAACGCAGGCAGCAAACCTTCTAATGT
>DAIMMR010000170.1:0-7877 GCA_036720575.1 Clostridium sp. | reverse complement strand
TAGAAACTTTATCGATCTAGCTTAATTATTATTTTGAGGTTTCAACCTTAAAAGAAACTTAAAATGGTAATAATAAATTTAAATTAAATTTATTATTACATAATTTATAGTATAATAATTAGATATAAGGAGGGGACTTTTATTATGAGATTACTTTTAGTTGAAGACGAGGTCATGCTTTCAGATGCTCTAGTTTATATTTTAAAGAAAAATAATTACGCTGTAGATGCAGCTTACGACGGAATCACCGGAGAAGAAATGGCAGAATCCGAAATATATGATTTGATAATACTTGACAGAATGCTTCCCGAAAAAGACGGACTTGATATTTTAAAATTTATAAGGAAAAAAGGTATTGAAACCCCAGTACTTATGCTTACAGCCATGGATTCCATTGAAAATAGAGTAGAAGGGCTTGATAATGGAGCAGATGACTATCTTGTAAAGCCATTCTCTAAAGAGGAACTGCTAGCTAGAATAAGGGCTCTCAGCAGAAGGCATACAGACTTTATCCAACATGGAACCATTAAGCTGTCCTCTCTAATTTTCGATCCAATGAGGGGAGAAATTGAATGCAATGGTAAGAAAACTAAACTTACTACAAAAGAGTCCCAACTTCTAGAACTTTTAGCACGTAATAAAAATCAAGTACTAACTAAAGATCAGATTCTAGATAGAGTATGGGGTCTTGATTCCGACATAGAAATGAATAACAATATTGAAGTGTACTTTTCCTACTTGAGAAAAAAATTAAGGGAATTAAAATGTAATGTAGTCATTGAAACTATAAGAGGCATAGGCTACTGCTTAAAAGAGGTTTAAATTATGTTTCGTAAATTAAAAATACAACTTATTCTAACCAATTTAATACTTACAAGTTTGGTGTTAATAACCATATTTTCAGGCATATATATACTTATGAGCACAAGTTTTAATCACTCTTCCTATATGCGTATGGATAAAACAGCTGAAATGGAACATATTCCACCCTCTGGGCCTCATGATAAAAATATGACTGCTTCTGAGAGTTTTTTTATAAAAATAAATTTTAAAAATGAAATTGAAGAAATATCTCCTAATTCTCCATTATCTCCAAAAGATTGTAAAGACCTATTAGAGCAAATATTAGTGAAAACTAAACCAAACGGCACTGCAACATATGGAAATTATATTTTAAGGTATATTAAAGTCCCTAAAAGCTACGGATTTATTGTGGTTTTTCAGGATAAGTCCTTCGACAATGAAGTACTGCGTCGGTTAATTACCATATCTGTAACGATTTACATAATAAGCCTTGTTTTTGTATTTATAATAAGCTTATTCCTTGCCAATATGTCTCTAAAACCTATTATAAGTGCGTGGAAAAAACAAAAAGCTTTTACTGCAGATGCATCCCATGAACTTCGAACTCCCCTTGCAGTTATAACCACTAATTTAGATATAGTACTAGACAATAAGGATGAAACTGTAGAAAGCCAGGATAAATGGCTTAAAAATATTAAGATTGAAACTACACGAATGACTAAACTCATAGAGGGCCTCTTATTTCTTGCTAGATCAGATTCTCATAAAAACGGATTTGATACTTCTTCCTTTGATATAAGCAGCGCTGTAACTAAATCTGTAGTTCCTCTTGAACCGGTTGCCGCAAAACATAAAATAGCCATTTTATCAGATATTCACCCCGATATACTTTTTTTGGGAAATGAGGGAAGGATCAACCAACTTATAACTATCTTAGTTGACAATGCAATAAAACATACCCCCGAAGGCGGCTCCATCAAAGTAACTTTAGAAAAAGTAAAAAATAAGGTTGAAATAACAGTGTCTGACACAGGGGAAGGCATAGCTCCAGAGCACCTAAATAAAATCTTTGAGAGATTTTACAAAGTTGACAAATCTAGATCAAATAGGCAGGGTAATTTCGGACTTGGACTTTCCATCGCAAAGTGCATAGTGGAAGAACATAATGGAACTATAGATGTATCAAGTACTGTGGGTAAAGGAGCTACTTTTAAAGTTGTATTATAGGTGCCAGGCACCATGATGGAACATAAATGTCCCACTACGGTGCCTGGCACCGTAGTGGGTATGTTTGCGTCCCGCTTAGTGACAGGCACCTAATTTCAATGCAGCATTGCTCATGACTTCTACTCCGTAGGCCATGGCCCTTTCGTCTATATCATACTTAGGATGATGTTGAGGATATATAATATCTTTTTCAGGATTACCTACACCTACAAAGATGAAGCATCCCGGAATCTTTTGCAAATAATAAGAAAAATCTTCACTACTCATAAAAGGCCCTATAGCATGAGCTTTATGTCCAACCATCTCTTTACCGGCTTCTAGAACAATACTAGTAACCTTAGGATCATTTGCCAGTACATAAGTACATCTATTTCTCTCAATTTTACATTTTGCACCTGCCATATCACATACATCTTCTACGATCTTTTTTATATGGCCAAATACTTTTTCTCGTACATTCTCATCAAGAGACCTTATGGTTCCCTTTAGTTCAGCTCTTCCTGCTACGGAATTGTAAACATGTCCTGAATTAAACACTCCAACCGACACAACAGCTTGCTTCATGGGATCTACATCTCTTCCAACAATTGTGTTTAATGCTACTACTATTTGTGACGCAGTTAATATGGAATCTATAGTCTGATGCGGCATGGAAGCATGCCCTGCTTTTCCTTGAATGATTATTGTAAATTCATCACTTGCTGCCATCATGGGACCAGCAGATATTCCTACTGTTCCAAATTTAACGGGCTGCCATAAATGAGCTCCTATAATGGCATCTACATCTTTTAATCCATCATCAGCTATAATTGCTGCTGCCCCTGATCCATCAGCTACTTCTTCTTCACTAGGTTGAAATATGAATCTTACAGTTCCCTGTATCTTATGACGAAGATTACTAAGTACTTTTATAACTCCCAAAAGCATAGCAATATGTCCGTCATGGCCACAAGCATGACATGCACCCTTATTTTGTGATTGATAAGGCTTTCCACATTCATCGTCTATGGCAAGTGCATCAATGTCTGCGCGAATTGCTATTATTTTACCTGGTTTTTCCCCTTTTAATTCAGCAATAACTCCTGTACCAGCAGCTTTTCTAATATCTAAGTCTAGTTTGCTAAGCACTTCAATAATTTTCTTTTGAGTAGCAAATTCTTTTTTGCTTAACTCTGGATATTTATGAAAATACCTTCTCAGCTCAACTATTTCAGGATAATATTTTTCTGTAAGTTCCTTTATATCACTCATAATTACAAACCTTTCATTATTGTATTTTTACTTATACTCTGAAAATACATCCAATTCATCGCTATCTACATCTTCTGATTTGACATAGGTCATAGCCCTAAATGTATCTAAAGAAGTTATTACCTGAATGTTTCTCTCCACGGCTGTTCTTCTTATATGAAATCCATCTCTTCGAGAATCATTCCCTTTAGTCGGAGTATTTATAACTAAATCCACTTCTTCATTTTTTATAACATCTATTATATTAGGATTTTCTTCGTTCATTTTTCTAACTTCTTTAACGTCAATTCCGTTATCTCTTAAAAGTTTTGCCGTATTTCGAGTAGCCATAAATTTTATTCCCATCTTGTAAATCTCTTTAGCTATAGGTAAAAATTCTTGTTTGTCATGGTCTCCTATAGTAGCAAGCATTACTCCATTTTTCATATTAGAAAACATCCCTGCAGCTAAAAATCCTTTATAAAGTGCTCCCGTAAGCGTATTTGAAACACCTAGTACTTCTCCGGTTGATCTCATTTCAGGTCCAAGTGATACTTCTACATTAGGAAGTTTCTGTGTAGAAAATACAGGTACCTTAACTGCCACTATATTTGGTTCTTTTGAAATTCCAACTCCATACCCTATATCCTTTAGTTTTTCACCGAGAGTTACCTTAGTTGCAATATCAACTATAGGTACACCGCTAACTTTGCTTATATATGGAACCGTCCTTGAAGCCCTTGGATTTACTTCTATTACATAAAGATTTCCCTTATACTCTATAAACTGAATATTAATCATACCTTTTATTCCGATTCCAATTGCAAGTTTTACGGTATAATCCAATATTTTTTCCTTCATTTCATCACTTATATTCTGACTTGGATACATGGTTATACTGTCACCAGAGTGCACTCCAGCCCTCTCAAGATGCTCCATAATTCCTGGTATAAGCACATCTTCTCCATCACAAATGGCATCTACCTCTATCTCTCTTCCCATCAAATACTTATCTATCAATATAGGGTTTTTCTTATCTTTTTTAAAAGCCATGGATAAATAGTAAGTAAGTTCTTTCTCATCGTAAGTTATTTCCATACCCTGTCCTCCAAGTACATAGGATGGTCTTACAAGTACAGGAAATTCCAATCTTCTTGCTTGTTCCAATCCTTCTTCTACAGACCATACACCTTTTCCCTTAGGTCTGCTTATATTTAATCTTTCCAGAAGGTCGTCAAATTTTTCTCTATCTTCTGCCATATCTATCTGGTCTGCTGTTGTACCCAATGTAACTATATTTTTTTCCTTTAAAAATTCTGCTAACTTTATAGCAGTTTCTCCGCCAAATTGAAGTATTACTCCATAAGGTTTTTCCTTATCTATTATACTTAGCACATCTTCTTCCGTTATAGGCTCAAAATACAATTTATCTGAAATATCAAAATCTGTACTTACTGTTTCAGGATTGTTGTTTATTATGATAGTTTCTATATTTAATTTTCTAAGTGTCTTTATACAGTGAACAGAAGCATAGTCAAATTCTATTCCCTGACCTATTCTTATAGGTCCTGAACCTATTACAATAACCTTCTTTTTATCCGAAACCTCAACTTCATCATATTGTTCATAAGTAGAATAATAATAAGGTGATAGGGCTTCAAATTCTCCCCCGCAAGTATCTACCATTTTATAAGCAGGTGTTATACTCCATATATTCCTAAGTTTATACACTTCCTCTGGAGATATACGAAGCATATCTGCTATGCCCTTATCTGAAAATCCCTTTTTCTTAAGCAGGGTTAGCCACTCTTTATCCATATTAGAAATGTCACTGGACTTTAATTTTTCTTCTTCATCTATTATCCACTGAAATTTCTTTATAAAGAATATATCTATTCCTGTAATCTCAGCTAATTTTTCAATTCTATATTTTCTCCTAATCATTTCTGACATTGCAAATATTCTTTCATCATCAGGATATGCTATTCTTTCTTTAAGTTCTTTCATGGTGAAGTCTTTAAATTTTTTATATTCTAAAGAATAGACCCCTATTTCAAGAGATCTCACGCCTTTTAAAAATGCAGCTTCAAAGTTACTACCTATTGCCATTATTTCACCTGTAGCCATCATTTTTGTACCAAGTTCCCTATCCGCATTGTGAAATTTGTCAAAAGGCCACTTAGGTATTTTTACTACTACATAGTCAAGAGATGGTTCAAAACAAGCATAGGTCTTTTTAGTAACTGCATTTTTTATCTCATCTAGTCCATATCCAAGAGCTATTTTAGCTGCAACCTTTGCAATAGGATATCCAGTAGCCTTTGATGCCAAAGCTGAAGAACGACTTACCCTTGGATTTATCTCTATAACTGCATATTCAAAAGATTTCGGATTAAGTGCCAGTTGAACATTGCATCCGCCTTCTATTCCAACCTCATTTATTATATTAATAGAGGCAGTTCTAAGCATTTGATATTCCTTATCAGATAATGTCTGGCTAGGTGCTACTACTATACTGTCTCCTGTGTGAATTCCAACAGGATCTATATTTTCCATGTTACATACAGTTATGCAGTTTCCAAAGCTGTCTCTCATAACTTCATATTCGATTTCCTTCCACCCTTTTATACTTCTTTCAAGAAGTACCTGTCCTATGGAGCTGAGTTCTAGTCCCGATTCCAGTATGGTTTCCAGCTGTTCTTCATTTTCAGCTATTCCGCCGCCTGTTCCACCTAAGGTATAAGCAGGCCTTACTATAACAGGATAATCTATTCTGTTTGCAAACTTTTTGCCACTTTCCATATCCGTTATTATTTCACTTTCTACAACAGGCTGATTTATTTTATTCATAGTATCTCTAAAAAGTTCTCTATCTTCACCTTTTTTTATAGCTTCTATAGAGGTACCTATTATATTCACGTTATATTTTTCAAGTATTTTCTTTTCATACAATTCCACTGTCAAATTTAATGCAGTCTGTCCACCCATACCTGCTAAAAGACTGTCAGGTCTTTCTTTTTTTATAACTTTTTCTACAAATTCAACCGTAAGAGGTTCAATATAAACTTTATCCGCAACTTCCCTATCTGTCATTATAGTTGCAGGATTGCTGTTTATAAGTATAACTTCTACTCCCTCTTCTCTAAGAGATTCACAAGCCTGAGTTCCAGAATAGTCAAACTCTGCTGCCTGACCTATAATTATAGGACCAGATCCTATTACTAATACTTTTTTAATATTTTTATTTAAAGGCATAAAAACCTATCTCCCTTCTATTCAATGCACAATTCACAATTAACAGTTCACAATTTTCAGCTTTCAATTTTCAACTCTCAACTATTTAAAGTGCATATTTCATAAATTCATCAAATATATAGTTGTTATCTTCCGGTCCTGGACATGCTTCTGGATGAAATTGTATTGAGAATATAGGAAGACTTTTATGCTTCATTCCTTCTATAGTTCCATCGTTTAAACTTACATGAGTCATTTCCATTTCTTCAGGCAGTCTATTCACATAATAGCCGTGATTTTGAGAAGTTATATGCACTTTACCACTTATAAGATCTTTTACAGGATGGTTGCATCCTCTGTGACCAAATTTGAGTTTTGCTGTGCTCCCACCAAGGGCTAATGCCAAAAGCTGATGTCCAAGACATATTCCTGTAATAGGTTTTTTGCCTATAAGATTTTTTATATTTTCAATTTCAGAAGTGAGATCATCTGGATCTCCTGGACCATTTGATAAGAATATCAAATCTGGATCAATTTCAAGTACATCTTCTGCTTTAGTATTTGCGGGAAATACGGTTACTTTACATCCTCTATCTACAAATGCTTTTACCATGCTTTTTTTAATTCCAAAATCCAAAATAGCAATATTTTTTTTGCCTTCACCTACAATATATTTTTCCTCTGTACTCACCTTAGATACTGCATTTTTATTGGAAAAAGACTTAATCTTGTCTTCTACAGAGACAAAATCTAGATTTTCTATAGTTATAATTCCCTTCATGGTACCATTTGTTCTTAGCATTTTTGTAAGTGCTCTAGTGTCGATTCCAGAAAGCCCCACAATTTTATTCGTTTTAAGGTAATCACAAAGTTCGAGTTCAGATCTAAAATTACTGGAATAGCTGCATGCCTCCCTTACAATAAACCCCTTTACCTTTGGTTTAGATGATTCCATATCTTCAAGATTAATCCCATAGTTTCCTATAAGTGGATAAGTCATAGTTACTATCTGACCATAATAAGACGGATCTGTAAGTATTTCTTCATATCCTGTCATTCCAGTATTAAATACCACTTCACCTACATTATCTTTCAAATACCCAAAAGCTTCTCCTTGAAAGATACTTCCATTTTCTAATATAAGTTTTGCTTTCATAATATACCTCCTGCATTTTTACTAGTAAAAATACACCTATCCATCTTAAAAAACAAAAAAGACAATAAAAAAATTATTTTAAAAAACAATTTTTTCATTGCCAAAGTTTCTATATTCAAATACAAAACTATTCATTTTTTTTAGGATATAAAAAAGCTTACCCATCACATACCTCTTTCTGGCCTCACAGGACCAATTTAAAGTGTATTTTTCACTTAAATTCTAA
>DAIMMR010000169.1:0-7880 GCA_036720575.1 Clostridium sp. | reverse complement strand
AACACTATACCTTTTTTATAAACTCTGTATATAAATTTACTGACATTTCATTTTGCAACTTCATTTTTACTGTTATAGGCTTTTCTCCTTCATATTCAACAACATTACCCTTACCAATATCAAGAGATTCTTAGGTTCAGGTGGAGTTTGCTTATAAGGAATACCTTTCTCCATTTGAACCTTAGAAGAACTTATCCAGGCGCGTAGCAGTGCTTATCCCCCGCTTTAAAGAAGATGGGGGTGTTAGCAATGGTAGCGATCGGATAAATATAAGGCTGCACAATTCCATCTATTTGTTTATACTTCCTCACAAAAATATGCAAATTAACTTCTCTATCTTTGTTAAATATAATATTTTTTCCTCTTTCAGAGCCTTGAGATGTACTATTAGGACTTTGCCACTGGAAATATTGTCTATCTAAAAATTTATCCTTATAATTTATTCTTTCATCTATATTTTCTTCTTTATGCAGATCTATAAATAAGAAATATTCATTTTCATTGGTTATAAAGTCCACTTCCTCTAAAGGAGCTGTGGGTTTTTGTATAATTAGATAAAAGTGCTGCATCTACCATTTGGTATTGCTCATACAGTTTAAAAAATGGAACTCCGTAGTATTTATTTTAAAATTCTTTTCTGTACCTTACAATGCCGTAATTTATAATATCTTCAATGTATACCCTATATTTTTTATTATGTACTATCTTTTTAAATTCAAAGTATTCTTCCTTCAACTGATCTAGTATTCTTTCTTGTGATATTCTGTCCATTTGAATATTCGTACAGCCTGGAATGCTGGCAAACTGAGTTACAACTGCTACTTTCAAACTGTCTTTATCATAATACCTTGAACCATTTAATGCTATTGCAATTAGAAATGCCTTATTGTGATTTCCTATAAAGCCCAGTGCCGTTAGGAATTCCTTATTTTCGTATTTTCTAAGACCTCTTCCAAGTTGTTGTATAAATATTATAGGATAGTTTGTTGGTCTAAGCATTAAAACTAAATTAATTGATGGTATATCTACACCTTCATTAAAAATATCCACTGTAAATATAACCTCTAAATTATCCTGATCCGACTCTAATTTTTTAATATAGTATTCTCTTTCTTCCGGTGAATTTTCTCCCGTTAAGCATACGCTTTTTATTCCTCTTTTATTAAACTCTTCTGCCATATACTTAGCATGATCAATTCCTACACAAAAGCCGATGCGCTTACATTTTTCTCCATCATATCCGTAAAAATTCAGCTTTTCAATTATAGTAACCATAACTAAGATCTTTTTCATTTTGCGTCGGAAATCATTACTTCCTTCCCCTTAAACACAATGGCAATCTTTATTATATTAATGAAGAAATCTTTCTGCTGATCCATATATAAGTGGATCAGCAATATATTTTTTCTTATCATATTTTCTTACGGATTTCAGTATGTTTATATATTCATTTAGTCTATCTATCCTTGAAATTACAATTTCTCTTTTTACCATAAGTCTACCCTTCAAAAACTTCCCCTTGTTTAATCTTTTTAATCACTGCATCATCATATTTTTACATACTTCATCTTTGTACTTTGCAATTTATAGTATAATAAAAGTTAGATCGTATTCGTAAGATGCTTCATCTATAACTATACTATTAAAATAATCTTTGGGGATGATTTTATGGAACAATCAAAAGTAGAAAATCTATGGAACTTTTCATTTATTCTAATGCTAATAATAAATGCTCTCGTCTTTATTGGTTTTACTATGATGACACCAATACTACCTAAGTATACAATTAGTTTAGGTGCAACAATGTCCATAGCAGGTTTAGTTGCTGGTATTTTTGCAATTACATCTATTATTGTTCGTCCATTTGCTGGATTTTCAACTGACAGATTCAACAAGAAACATTTATTAATTGTTTCAACCATATTTCTGGCGGTTTCCGCATTAGGTTTAAAAATCTCGTACAATATATATACTCTTTTTTTCTTTAGAATTGTTCAGGGCATATCATTTTCAGTAAGTGTTACAGTAATTAATGCTCTATCTACAACATATATGCCGAAAGAAAGAATAGGTGAGGGAATAGGTTTCATGGGCCTGGGATACATTTTGGCAACTGCAATAAGTCCAAATCTTGGACTGGAGATTTCAGCACGATTTGGATTTAAGTATGTATTTTATTTATCTTGTATTATTGTTATGATTGCAGCAGCTCTTATGACCATGATTCCATATAATCCACCAAATAAAGAAAATTTAAATGTAAGTAAACTTCATATTAAAATCAGTGATTTTTTTGCCAAGGAACTGATTGTTTTTGCTATTCTTGCCTGTTTATTTACGTTTATGAATGGAGTTATCGGAAGCTTTTTAGCTTTGCTAGGTGATGAGAGACATATCTCAAATATCGGTTATTACTTTACAGTAAATGCCATTGTAATTCTTATTATCAGGCCACTTTCAGGTAAACTTCTTGATAATAAAGGTTTGTCAATTATAGCATTTCCTGCTTTTATCCTGGCTATGGCCGCATCATTACTATTAGTAATTTCCTCATCTCTTTGGATGATACTCGCAGTAGCAGTTCTCTACGGAATAGGACAAAGTTCACTTTCACCAGCACTGCAAGCTACTTGTGTTAAAAAGCTAGGTCCTAGCAGAGTAGGTATCGCCACAAGTACTTATTTTATTGGCTATGATGCTGGACAAGGACTGGGACCAATTATAGGAGGAACCATAGCCGGTAAATTTGGTTTAACTTCTGTTTTTTATATTTGTGCTTCCCTGTTGTTTGCTGGAATAGTTATATACTATTTATATACACTAAATGCAAAAAAAACAAAGTCCAAAATTGTTAGTGAAAATTTAAATAATAATTAGGAACTTATCCACATTTATGTCCTTAGTTGACATGCGTTTTAGTAAGGTATAGTCAAGTACCACCAGCTGGCTCAATACATTACCAATTGGTGGTTAAGCTTTATATTATTCAACAATTTTATAATATACTCTGGCAGTTAAAGAAAATACAATTGTATAAATTGCTGCAAAAACAATTATCGTTCCTGCAGTTGAAAGTATAAATAAATTTACATTTTTGAGTCCTAAAACAGCAAGCATCTTTGTAATCATTGGAAATGCAAAGGCAATATGGATTACTGTGAAAACAAGAGGCAGAAAAAATACCATTAATACCTGACTTCTTATGGTTTTCTTTATTTCTTTTTTATCCATTCCCACTTTCTGCATGATTTCAAAACGTTCCTTATCCTCATATCCCTCTGATATCTGCTTATAGTAAATAATAAGTACCGTTGCCATCAAGAATAATGCACCTAAAAATATACCCAAGAAGAACAAACCGCCATATAGAGAAAGAAATTGTTCCCTGCCTGATATAGCACTTTCGGCATTAGCTTTAATTTTATTCTCTGCAAATTTTTTATTTAACTTATCAGATATTGATAGTATTTCTTTATTTGTACCATTAATATTAAAGGCAGTTGTATATTCCTTGAAGCTGTTCTTTCCTACATAATCTATATTATTCACAAATATTATATAAGTATCTACCAAATCTATCATGGAATTATTTAAACCATCTACAGGTTTATGCAGTCTTTGTTTAATTTTAAAGTTTTTATTATCAATATTAATTGTATCATCCGTATAATTTTTTACTTTTGAGAAAAGAATCACTTCATTATCATGAAGAGTAATATTCTTTTCTTCCAATCTATTATAATCTGAAATAGGAATAGCCTCTATCATAGAAATATTTGTCTTTCCAGGATCTTTTTTGACAGATAAAAATTTTCCGTCTTTTTTTACAACTTCCAAACTATTATCAAAATAGTAAAGCTTATCTTTCATATCTATTTTACCGCTTTTTAATTCGGAATTTAAAGTTTCAGCCAGCTTTTGTATTTGATTTTTATTATTTTCTCTAGCAGTTACAACTATATCCCTCGGGTAGCGGAGTTTTAGAGAATCTTCCATACCTGCATATAAAGAAATCGTAGTTGAGAGCATCACAAGTACAGCAGTACTCAATATACAAATATTTGCAAGTCCCACTGCATTTTGTTTCATTCTGTACATCATACCAGAAACAGATATAAAATGATCTGTCTTATAGTAAAAGTTCTTCTGTTTTCTGAGAAACTTTAATACGGCAATGCTGCCTGCCGTAAAGAGTGCATAAGTTCCTATCATAACCAGAATAACTGCACCAAAGAATAAATTAAGTGCAGCAAGAGGTGATTTGACATTTAAAGCTATTCCATATCCGCCGCAAAGAGCTGCCAATCCTATAATAGTCATAATCCATTTTGTTTTTGGCTCTTTTTCCCCCTGCTCAGACCCTTTTAAAAGTTCAATGGGCTTTAATATTTTAATCTGAAATAAATTTGATAATAATGTTGCAAAAAAAATGCTGCAAAAAACAATTAAGGTTTTTATGATAGATGGCACCGAAATAGAAAATCCAAAGGATACTTTAAAATTAAGCATCTTTATAAGCAGAAGAAACATAAGCTTATTTAAAATAATTCCACCAATAAGCCCAATCGTTAAACTGATAACAGAAATAAAAATACACTCAAAACATAATATTTTTGCAATATGCTTTTTTTCAAGACCCAGCACATTATACAGTCCAATTTCTTTTTTTCGCCTTTTAATCAGAAAACTATTTGTATAAAAAAGAAATATAGCTGAAAAAATTCCTATTACAATAGTTCCCAAAGAAAGAAGTAACTTTAGACTCTCAGCTCCACTCATTCCATCCAATCCCTTATTTATTGAAATTGAATGCATTATATAAAACATCATAATGGTACATATACAGGTAAGTATAAATGGGAAATATGTTTTACTATTCTTTTTTATGTTTATTACTGCAAGTCTCGGATAAAACAGTTTATTCATTTGCCGCACCTCCAGTAGTAATCACTGTAAGTGTATTGGATATTTTTTCAAACATCTCTTCTTTTGACATGGAACCTCTATAAAGCTGATGAAACACCTCTCCATCTTTTATAAAAAGTACTCTTCCTGCATGGCTTGCTGCCTTGGTACTGTGGGTAACCATAACAATTGTCTGCCCTTCATTATTAATCTCTGAAAACAATTTTAAAAGTTGATCTGTTGATTTTGAATCAAGAGCTCCTGTAGGCTCATCTGCTAAAATAAGCTGTGGATCTGTAATTAAAGCCCTGGCAACAGCCGCCCTCTGCTTTTGACCTCCTGATACCTCATAAGGAAATTTTTCCAGTATATCCTCTATTCCTAATTTTTCTGCAATAGGCTTCAATCTTTTTGCCATTTCTCCATAGGATTTTCTTGATAAAACAAGTGGCAAAAAAATATTATCTTTTAAAGAAAAGGTATCAAGTAAGTTAAAATCTTGAAATACAAAGCCTAAATTTTCTCTACGAAATGCAGTTATTTCACTTTCTTTAATTGCTACAATATTCTTACCCTGCAGTAAAACCTCACCGCTAGTTGGCTTATCTAAAGATGCAAGTATGTTAAGCAATGTAGTTTTTCCTGAACCTGACTCTCCCATAATTGCTACATATTCTCCTTTTTCCACTGAAAAGGTTACATTACTTAATGCTTGAACCTGGTTTCCTCCAAATCTTGATGAATATATTTTCTTTAAATTATTTACTTCTAATAACTTCATTTTCTTCCTCCCCTGTTCACTTTGACTATACTATAATTATAAAAAGAAGAGAAATGCAGAGCCATAACTTTGGCTTACATTTCCCCTTTTAATCTTACGTTTTTGTAAGATAGAAAACACATAAAAAAAGTGAGACTGTATATAAGTCCCACTTTTTTACTTACTTTTTTAAAATTAGCGCAATAAGTTCTATATCTTCAGTCCCTGTGTTTTTAACTACATGACCATTTCCATCTTCACAAAAAGTAACGTCTCCTGCCTTAACAGGGATTTCATCTTTATTATCCTGATACATTCCCTTTCCTGACAAAAAATAATATGTTTCAGTTTCATTATGATGTTCATGATATCCAATTTCACAGCCTGGTTTCAAAGTAATTTTTGAAAATAATTTACAGTGTTCTCCTAAGTATTCAGGAGCTAACAAACCTTCTTTTAAAATATATCCATTTCCTCCATTAACATTATCTTGTCTAATAATTTCTCTTTTTTTATTATTAATCATCTTTTTATCCTCCATAATTTTTTAGCATTAAAATATTTCTTAAGAATTGGCTTTTTTAAAATCGGTATCTTGAGGCATACAATTCTCATTTATATGTTTCATTTCTAAGAATATAAAAATCCCAGTTATAAGGGCAGATAAAACATCTGCGATAGGTGGAGTCATCCATACACCTTCAGTACCCCAAAAGCGCGGCAATACTAGTAATAGAGGAATTAATACCAGCAGTTGTCTTGATAGTCCAAGGATCGTAGATTGAATTGGCTTTCCAACTGCTTGAAAATATTGAGAAGCAACAATTTGAAAACCCGCTACAGGAAACATAAGGAAAAAGAGTGACATTGCATGGGCAGTTAGTTTATTCAATTTTACATTATTGTTAGAAAACATACCAGCAATTTGAGTTGGCCATAAGTGTACCACTGCAGTACTAAATGTGGCAATTACTATACCTACAATTATGGCTTTCTTCAAGGTTTCCTTTACTCTATCAAATTGCTGGGCACCATAATTAAAACCGATAATAGGTTGGGCCCCCTGACTAACACCAAGTATGGGCATAAACATTAAAGTAGATATACTACCAACAATTCCCATAGCTGACAGTGCTATATCGCCGCCATATGTCATTAATGATTTATTCAAAATAACGTTTTGGAGGCTGTTAGCCAATTGCATTGAAAAAGGTGCAAAACCAATACACATAATACTAACGACCAAGTTTTTCTGTAACTTGAGATTTTTTATTCGTATTTTGAGAAAACTAGCTTTCGATTGAAAATAACTTAAGACCCAAATGGCTGAAAATGTTTGACCACAAACTGTTGCCAGTGCAGATCCTTTAATTCCAATGCCTAGCTTCATAACAAAAATATAATTAAGGACTATATTAATTGCCGTTCCAATTACTTGAGTGTACATAGACATTCTAGGATTACCCTCAGCTCTAATAAAATTAACCATTCCCATACTCAGAGACCCCACCCATGATGCTAACATTACAATATGTGTAAATTCTTTGGCATAAGGCAAAACCTCAGCACTAGCTCCAAAAAAAGTCAAAATAGAATTACTAAAAAGAAAATAAATAATACTGATACACAGCGGCAGTAAGATCAACAAAAATATAGCATTTCCCATAATCTTTTCAGCTTCCTCTGCCTTCTTTTCTCCCAAACGGATAGATATCAGTGAGGTAGCACCAACACCAATTAGCACAGATACTGCCATAAGAATAAGCATAATTGGGAAGGCTACAGTTGTGGCTGCAATTGCAATTGAACCAACCCCTCGTCCTACAAATATTCGGTCAATAATATTATATAGAGAATTTATCAGCATGGCGATTACTGCTGGCCATGAGAATTTCCACAACAAATTATTAATTTTTCCATTTCTAAGTTCATTTATACTGTCCATTTCTAATTCACCTTCTTAATTTTTTTGCATAAACAGAGTTCTTGGCATCAGATGGAGTTTTGACTCCACCTGATGCTTATTAACAGGATTCTTAGTGCTTTAGCACTTTAGAAGACGTTATCCTTTAGGGGAACACGTTATCCAGGGACGTAGCTGCTCTTTACTCCCACTTGGAGAAGAAGTGGGAGTATTAGAAGCAGGTAGTCATCGGATAAATTATTCAATTATAGTTTTCACAGAAGAAAGATTTATCTTTACCGTTGTTCCAAC
>DAIMMR010000168.1:0-7884 GCA_036720575.1 Clostridium sp. | reverse complement strand
CAGGTAAATATGTTGCTAGAATAATAGCAGAGGTACTTAATAATAGATAGTAATGTAACTTTCACACGTATGGAATTTTGACTTAATATAAAAATATTGCGTCGCAATATTTTTAAAGAACAAAGTTCAAAGTTCAAATATCAAATAAGGATAATTTTCTTTCTAACGTCAGAAAATATTAAAATTATAGATTTCCTGAGGTACGATGGAAATCATCTTTATCTGTTCTTTGTTATTTGAACTCTGTTATTTTCAAAAGCTTTGCGACGCAATTTTTTTAAACTGCGAAAGTTGTGATAAATTTGAAAAATTTTGTATAGAATTAGTAAAAGTGTTCATCCTTATATATAGAAACTTTATGGTTTTAAATCTAGTTTCTATGTGGGGTGATTTTTTTTGAGTAAAAAAAGTATTAGAGTTGTAATAATATTTTGTATTATCATAGTACTTTTCGGATTTGTAACTATAACAGCAGGACTTCCTAAATATATAAAAGATAAATCTAATTTTAAAATAAATTATACTGTTTCTCCCTTTGACTTTACAGTTGATGTAGGGGAGTATTCATTATGTCTAAATAATAAAATAGTTTATTATTTTGAAAACGGATCTAAACAAGTTATAAATATAGTGGGAGAAAAAATACATTCAGGTACTTCTTATATTATAAATAAAACTTCAGAGACATTTAAAAATCTAGAAGGTAAGCTTCCTAAATAATGTGCTTTTCACTGCATATTTGTTATGATATAATTTACTGTAGTTATTCGTACAGGAAAGCTAGAGATTGATCAAGTAATGAAATCTTTTAACTTTTCATAGGTATTGGAGGAAAATAGTATGCAGAGCGAAAGACAAAAACATATAAGAAATTTTTCTATAGTTGCTCATATAGATCATGGTAAATCTACACTTGCAGATAGATTAATTGAAAAGACAGGAACTCTTACTGAGAGGGAAATGGACTCTCAGGTACTTGATAATATGGATTTGGAAAAAGAAAGAGGAATAACTATAAAGTCTCAGGCTGTTAGACTTATATATAAAAGGCCTTCAGGAGAAGAGTATATACTAAATCTTATAGATACACCGGGACATGTAGATTTTAACTATGAAGTTTCAAGAAGTTTGGCAGCTTGTGAAGGTGCTATTTTGGTGGTGGATGCCACCCAAGGCATACAAGCACAGACCCTTGCAAATTGTTATTTGGCACTGGATCATGATTTAGAGATTGTCCCTGTAATAAATAAAATAGATTTGCCAAGTGCAAGGCCTGAAGAGGTAAAAAAAGAGATAGAAGATGTTATAGGAATAGAAGCATCTGATGCACCTGCAGTTTCTGCAAAAACTGGACTAAATATAGAACAGGTTTTAGAAGCAATAGTAAGCAAAGTGCCAGCTCCTGAGGGAGATGAAAATGCACCTTTAAAAGCTCTTATATTTGATTCAAATTATGATAGCTATAGAGGAGTAGTTTGTCATATAAGAGTAATGGAAGGTTTGATAAAACCTGGAATGAAGATAAAACTCATGGTTACAGGAAAAGTATATGAGGTTATGGAAACAGGAATTTTTGTCCCTAGTTTTATGCCAAGAGACGAACTTAAAGCAGGGGACGTAGGATACTTTACTGCATCCATTAAGAATGTAAGAGATGCACGTGTAGGAGATACCGTAACTGGTGCTTCTAGAGAAGCCAAAGAACCTTTGAAGGGATACAGACCTGTTGTTTCAATGGTTTATAGTGGTATATATCCTGTAGATGGAGCAAAATATGGTGAACTTAAAGATGCACTGGAAAAGCTTCAGGTAAATGATGCAGCTTTGTGCTTTGAACCAGAAACTTCTATAGCATTGGGATTTGGATTTAGATGTGGATTTTTAGGACTTTTGCATATGGACGTCATACAGGAGAGGGTAGAAAGAGAGTTTAACCTTGACATAATAACTACAGCTCCTTCTGTTATATATAAGATTGGAAAAACAGATGGTACTGTAATAGAACTTACAAATCCAACAAATATGCCCGAGGTTTCAGAGATAAAGTACATGGAGGAACCTATAGTAAAGGCATCAATAATAACGCCTTCTGAATATGTGGGAGCAGTTATGGAACTTTGCCAAAACCGAAGGGGAACTTTTAAAGATATGCAGTATATAGAAACTACCAGAGTTTCTTTAAATTATGAAATTCCACTAAATGAAATAATATATGATTTTTTTGATGTATTAAAATCTAGAACAAGAGGTTATGCTTCACTTGACTATGAATTAAAAGGATATAAAGCTGCTGAATTAGTAAAGCTTGACATACTTTTAAATGGAGAAGTAGTGGATGCATTGTCCATGATAGTTCCAGAAGAGAGAGCATATGAAAGAGGAAGAGGTATAGCAGAAAGATTAAAGGGAATAATTCCAAGGCAGCTTTTTGAAATACCAATACAGGCAGCTGTAGGTGGAAAAATTATAGCAAGGGAAACAGTTAAGGCTATGAGAAAAGATGTACTTGCAAAATGTTATGGAGGAGATATATCAAGAAAGAAAAAACTTCTTGAAAAACAAAAAGAAGGAAAGAAGAGAATGAGACAGGTTGGCTCCGTAGAAATTCCTCAGGAAGCATTCATGGCCATACTTAAAACTGAGGATTAGCAGATAATAGGAATTTGGAAGTGGTTTTATGCAAGGTAAAAATATAGATGATAAAAAGGATGTGGCTCTATATATACACATACCTTTCTGTAAAAAAAAGTGTCTCTATTGTGATTTCCCATCTTATAGTGGGAAAGAAAAACTTATGATAAATTATACAAAAGCACTGGCTAAAGATATAGAATCTATAGGAGATAGAAAAATAAAAACTATATTTATAGGTGGGGGAACTCCCACCTATTTATCATTAGAATCCTGGAATAATATATATGAAGCATTAAAAAAAATAAATACAGAAGATAACTTAGAATTTACAGTAGAAGGTAATCCGGGTACATTTACAGAAGAGAAAATTAAAGTTTTAAGGAAGATGGGAGTAAATAGAATTAGTATAGGTCTTCAGGCTTGGCAGGATTCTATACTCAAGTGTATAGGTAGAATTCATACTTTAAAAGATTTTCTAAAGACATATGATATGGCAAGAAAATTTGGATTTTCAAATATAAACATAGATCTTATGTTTGGACTTCCAGGTCAGACAATAAAAGATTGGAAAGAATCACTGCAAAATGTAGTTAAGTTGAATCCGGAACATATATCTTGTTATAGCCTTATAGTGGAAAAAGGTACTCCTTTTTACAATGCACATCAGTCAGGAAGTTTGAATTTGCCTGGAGAAGAAGAAGAAAGACAGATGTATTATTTTACACTACATTTTTTGTCTAAAATGGGATATGAGCAATATGAAATATCCAATTTTTCAAAAAAAGATAGAAGATGCAAGCATAATTTAATTTACTGGAACTTGGAGGAATATATAGGTTGTGGTGCAGGCGCCCATTCTTATGTAGATGGGTACAGGTATAGAAATACAAAAAATATAGAAGAATATATTTTACAGGGAAATTTGAACCAGTTTTTAAGATTAGATAAACATAAAAATTCTATCTGTGACAACATGGAGGAATTTGTATTTATGGGTCTCAGAAAAATAGATGGAATTTCTACAGAAGATTTCTACAAGAGATTTAACAAGGATATTTATTCTGTATATGGTAATGTAATTGAAAAGTACATAAACATGGGTATTTTAATAAAAGAGGGACATATGTTGTACTTAAGCAAAAGAGGAATAGAAGTATCTAACAGTGTAATGTGTGATTTTATATTGACATAATTTCAAGTAAGTTAGATATTCTAAGTAAATGTGAGAAACTTCAATGAATTCTATTTTAAATTATAAAAAACATACTATTTACCTTTAAAATATAGTTATGTAGTATTGACAAAAAAAATTATGAGTGATATTTTTTAATCATAGCAATTAGCACTCAACAACAATGAGTGCTAATAAAGAGGTGATATTATGGAAATGGATGAAAGAAAAATAAAAATACTTCAGGCAATAGTAAATGATTATATAAACACTGCGGAGCCTGTTGGATCCAGAACCATAGCTAAAAAATATAATTTAGGTGTAAGTTCAGCTACTATAAGAAATGAAATGGCAGATCTGGAGGAAATGGGTTATTTAGAACAACTTCACAGTTCTTCAGGAAGGATACCTTCTAATAATGGATACAGGTTGTATGTTGACAAATTGATGCAGATACCAAATTTGAGCCAAGAAGAAATGAATATAATAAAATCACAGATTATAGATGCAGCTTTATTTGAAGTTGATAAAATATTAAAGCAGTCTGTATGCCTTTTATCGGAGCTAACCAAACTTACTTCTATAGTTAGAGCACCTTCAGTTAAAATGGGCTATATAAAGCATGTACAGCTAATAAACATTGAATCAAGCACTAATATATTATTGGTACTTATAATTGATAGTGGTATTATAAAGAACAATTTGATAAAGGTAGGAAAAACTATTTCAGATGACACTCTTGTTAAATTAAGTAATATGCTAAACGTAAGATTAAAGAATTTAAGTGCTGAACAGATAAATTTAGAAGTTATAAATAATTTAAAAAATGATTTCAAAGGATATGAAGATATATTTAATAATATAATTTCTGCATTGTATGATAGTCTAAATAGTGTAGATAATTCAAATATATATACCCAGGGGGCTACAAATATTTTTAATTATCCGGAATATAAGGATATAGGAAAGGCAAGAGAATTTTTATCTATGATGGATAATAAGGATAAAGTTAGTAGCTTACTGAATAGTAATTCAAATATTTCAGTAAAAATTGGTAAAGAAAATTATACAGAAGGTGCAGAAGATTGCAGTGTTGTATCTGCTGTTTACAGTTTGAATGAAAGACCTATAGGTGAAATTGGAGTCATAGGACCTACAAGGATACCTTATTCTAAAGTCATATCAATACTTGTAAATGTAGTAAGGGAAATGAATTATATTTTAAGTAATGCTTATTCTGATGAAAAATAGAATAAATTTTGTAAAACAGGTATAAATGTTAGATTGGAGGAAGTATCTAAATGTTAAAGGATAAAGGTGATAATGTAAAAGACCTTAATGAAGAATGTGAAAATGATTCAGAAAATGAAAAAAAAGATAAAGAAAATGAAAATGAAAGTGTAGATAATGAAAGTGTAGATGAAAGCACAGAGGATAATTCAGAAGATAAAGTAGAAGAAACAGAAGATAAAGAGATAAGTTTGCTAGGAGAATTAAAAAAAGAAAATTTGAAATTAAAAGATGAAAATAAAAAGACCATAAATGAATTGGATTCTATTAAAGATAGACTTGCAAGAGTTATGGCAGAGTATGACAACTTTAGAAAAAGAACTATTAAAGAGAAGGATAATATTTATTCCGATGCTTGTAAGGATATATTAAAAGAAGTTTTACCAGTGTTAGATAACCTGGAAAGGGCAGTAAATGTAGAAGGAAATGCAGAAGATTTGAAAAAAGGTATAGAGATGACAGTGAAACAATTTAATAATGCCCTTTCAAAATTAAATGTAGAGGAAATCCCTTGCGAAGGAGAATTTAATCCAAATCTACATAATGCAGTTATGCATATAGAAGATGATAAATATGATAAAAATTCTATAGTAGAAGTATTGCAAAAAGGATACAAAAGAGAAGACAAAATAATTAGATACAGCATGGTTAAAGTAGCAAATTAAGTTTAAAACATACAAATTAAATTTGTTTGAATTAAATATATGTAAGATAATTTTAGTGCAGTTAAATTTAGGAGGTAAGTTAATATGTCAAAAATAATAGGTATTGATTTAGGAACAACTAATTCATGTGTTGCAGTTATGGAAGGTGGAGATCCTGCAGTTATAGCAAATTCAGAAGGAGCAAGAACAACTCCATCAGTAGTATCATTCCAGGCAAATGGGGAAAGATTGGTAGGTCAAGTTGCCAAAAGACAGGCAATAACAAACCCTGATAAGACAATAATGTCAATAAAAAGACAAATGGGAACAGACCATAAAGTAAATATAGATGGAAAAAATTATACACCACAGGAGATATCTGCAATGATACTCCAAAAAATAAAGGCAGATGCTGAAGCTTATTTAGGAGAAACTGTAACTGAAGCAGTTATAACAGTACCAGCATATTTTAACGATAGTCAGAGACAGGCAACTAAAGATGCAGGTAAAATTGCAGGATTGAATGTACGTAGAATAATAAACGAACCAACAGCTGCATCACTTGCTTATGGACTTGATAAAACTGATACAAGTCAAAAGATATTTGTATATGACTTAGGTGGAGGTACTTTTGATGTATCCATACTAGAACTTGGAGATGGAGTATTTGAAGTTAAAGCTACAAATGGTGATACTCGTCTAGGTGGAGATGACTTTGACGAGAAAATTATGGACTATATAGCAGAAGATTTCAAAGCTAAAAATGGTATAGACTTAAGAAATGACAAAATGGCACTTCAAAGATTAAAGGAAGCAGCTGAAAAAGCAAAAATTGAACTTTCATCATCTACTCAAACAAATATAAACTTACCATTTATTACAGCAGATGCAACTGGTCCAAAACATATAGATATGAATTTGACAAGAGCAAAATTTAATGAGTTGACTCAAGATCTAGTTGAAAGAACAATTGAACCTATGAGAAAAGCATTAAATGATTCAGGACTTACAATAAATGATATAAATAAAATTATATTAGTTGGTGGTTCTACAAGAATACCAGCTGTTCAGGAAGCAGTTAAGAAATTCACAGGTAAAGACCCATCAAAGGGAGTTAACCCTGATGAATGTGTAGCTGTAGGTGCTGCAATTCAGGCTGGAGTTTTAACAGGAGATGTAAAAGACGTATTACTCCTTGATGTTACACCTCTTACACTTGGAATTGAAACTTTAGGAGGAGTTGCCACTCCACTTATTGATAGAAATACTACAGTACCAACTAAGAAGAGTCAGGTATTTTCAACTGCAGCAGATGGCCAGACTTCAGTTGAAATTCACGTAGTTCAAGGTGAAAGAAAGATGGCTGCTGACGATAAAACTCTTGGAAGATTTACACTTTCAGGAATAGCTCCAGCTCCAAGGGGAGTCCCTCAAATTGAAGTTACATTTGATATAGATGCCAACGGCATAGTAAATGTATCTGCTAAAGATAAAGGAACAGGAAAGGAAGCTAATATAACAATTACAGCTTCAACTAATTTAAGTGATGATGAAATAAATAAGGCAGTAGATGAAGCTAAAAAGTTTGAAGAACAGGATAAAAAGAGAAAAGAATCTATAGATATAAAAAATAATGCCGATCAATCTGTATATCAGACAGAAAAGACATTAAAGGATTTGGGAGATAAGGTATCAGCTGAAGATAAGAAAACTGTAGAGGAAAAAATTGAAGCTTTAAAGAAGATAAAGGATGGAGAAGATTTAGAGGCAATAAAGAAAGCTACTGAAGATTTAACTCAAACTTTCTATGGAATTACATCTAAAATATATAGTCAGAATGCTCAAGCAGGACAAAATCCAGGAGCAGGAGCAGATCCAAATATGGGAGCAGGACAAAATCCAGGAGCAGGTTCTCAAGGTGCATCAGGAAAAAAAGATGACAATGTAGTTGATGCAGATTATAAAGTAGATGATAATAAATAATATTTCCTCTTCACGATTATATAATAAGTGTGTATAATGGTAATAGTTAAGGGATGAGTTTTATACTCTTCCCTTAATTTAAGTAGAGAACCCAAATCTTCGATTTGGTGTGAATCACTTACTCATTCGACTGAAGGGAGAAGGAGTTACAGAAATTAGAAC
>DAIMMR010000167.1:0-7887 GCA_036720575.1 Clostridium sp. | reverse complement strand
TCACTCCTTTCTACTACTTCTTACCTGTTTTTCCTTCTTTACGTCTTATAACTTCATTTTCATATTTAATTCCTTTTCCCTTGTAAGGTTCAGGTCTTCTCCAATTTCTTATATCTGCTGAGACATCGCCTACTAATTCTTTGTCGATACCTTTTACTATAACTTTTGTAGGTGCAGGTGTTTCAAAAGTTATTCCTTCAACTGCCTCTACTTCAATTGGATGTGAAAATCCTAAGTTTAAAACTAACTTTTTTCCTTGTAACTGAGCTCTGTAACCAACACCTACTAATTCTAATGTCTTTGCATATCCTTCAGTTACACCAACAACCATATTATTTATCAATGCTCTAGTCAATCCATGAAGAGCTCTAGATTCTTTTTCATCATTATTTCTTTTAACTACTATTAAGTTATCCTCAACAGCAATATTCATATCTTTTCTCATAGCCTTTACAAGTTGGCCTTTAGGTCCTTTTACAGTAACAACGTTGTCTGGTGTTACTGTAAAGGTGACACCACTTGGAATAGCTATTGGAAGCTTTCCTATTCTTGACATCATTACACCTCCTGCATTCCTAATAGGTTCATAATAAATATCATTTACTACTAATCTTAGTTCATTTTTAAAACTACCATATGTAGCAAAGTACTTCTCCACCTAATCCTAATTTTCTTGCGTCTCTATCTGTAACAATTCCTTTAGAAGTTGATATTACTGCAACTCCAAGTCCATTTAAAACCTTAGGAATTTCTTCTTTTCTACAATAAACTCTTAATCCAGGTTTAGATATTCTCTTGAGTCCTGTTATAACCCTTTCTTTATCTTTACCATACTTCATTGAAAGTCTTATCATGTTTACAGAACCATCTGTATATTCCTCTACATTCTTTATATATCCTTCTTGAAGCATTATATTTAATAGTGCCTTCTTAATAGTTGAAGAAGGTACTTCTACTATTTCGTGTCTAACAATATTTGCATTTCTTATACGAGTAAGCAAATCTGCTATAGGATCAGTCATTACCATTTATTGTGCCTCCTTTCATCAATAACTAACATTTACCAACTTGCTTTTCTACAACCAGGTATTTCACCCTTATACGCAAGTTCTCTAAAACATATACGACATATACCATATTTTTTTAATACAGCATGAGGTCTTCCACATATTCTACATCTTGTGTAAGCCCTTGTTGGATATTTAGGTTCCTTTTTCCACTTTTCTATCAAAGCTTTACGTGCCACGTTTTTCCCTCCTTATTTTTGAGCAAATGGCATTCCAAGAAGTTTAAGTAACTCTCTTGCTTCTTCATCAGTATTTGCAGTAGTGACAAAGATAACATCCATACCTCTGACTTTGTCTATCTTATCATATTCTATTTCAGGAAATATTAATTGCTCTTTAATTCCTATGGAATAATTTCCTCTACCATCAAAAGATTTATCTGGAACTCCTGAGAAATCTCTAACTCTTGGTAGTGCTATATTAATTAATTTATCTGCAAATTCATACATATATTGTTTTCTTAAAGTAACTTTACATCCTATAGCCATATTTTCTCTTATTTTAAAGTTTGCTATAGATTTTTTTGCTCTAGTTAAAACTGGTTTTTGCCCTGTAATTAAAGTTAAGTCGCTAACTGCTGATTCTAAAACCTTTGGATTGTCCTTAGCTTCTCCTACACCCATATTTATAACTATCTTATTAAGTTTTGGTGCCTGCATTATGTTCTTATATTTAAACTTATCCATTAAAGCAGGAATAACTTCCTTTTCATATTTCTCTTGTAACCTTGAACTCATATTTTTGCCCTCCTTTCAAAGATTAAAATGTTTCTCCGCACTTTTTACATACTCTTACTTTTGTTCCATCATCTAATATCTTGTGACTTATTCTAGTTACACTTTTACATTTGTCACAATATAACATTACTTTTGAGCTATATATAGGAGCTTCTTTTTTAATTATGCCGCCCTGCATATTTTGCTTATTTGGTTTCTGATGTTTTGAAACTACATTAACATCTTTAACAATGACTTTACCTGTTTTAGGCATAGCCTTTAAAACTTCTCCTGTTTTTCCTTTATCTTTACCAGATATAACCATTACTGTATCCTTTTTTCTAACATGTATCTTTGCCATTATAGCCACCTCCTTATCTTATAGAACTTCAGGCGCTAGTGATAATATTTTTGTATAATCTTTATCTCTTAGCTCTCTCGCAACTGGTCCGAAGATACGAGTTCCCTTTGGTTGCTTATCATCTTTTATTATAACAGCAGCATTCTCATCAAACTTTATATATGAACCGTCTGCTCTTCTAAGTCCTCTTACAGATCTGACGATAACAGCCTTTACAACTTCTCCTTTTTTAACAACACCGCCTGGTGTTGCACTTTTAACGCTAGCAACTATTGTATCACCGATGTTTCCCCATTTTCTCTTGGATCCACCTAAAACTCTTATACACATAATTTCCTTAGCTCCGGAATTATCTGCAACTTTCAATAATGTCTGTTGCTGAATCATTGAAAATACCCTCCTTTCAGCTATTATACTATTTAGCCTTTTCTACTATTTCCACAAGTCTCCATCTCTTATCCTTCGATAAAGGTCTTGTTTCCATTATTAATACTCTATCATTATTCCTTGCTTCATTGTTTTCATCATGAGCTTTAAATTTAGTAGTTCTGTTAACTGTTTTTCCGTACAGTGGATGACGTACTTTAGTTTCAACTGCAACTACTATAGTTTTATCCATTTTATCTGAGATAACTCTTCCTGTTCTTGTCTTTCTGTATCCTCTTTCCACAGAATAAACCTCCTTTCAAACTATTGTTCAAATGATCTTAGCTCTTCTTCCCTAAGGATGGTTTTAATTTGGGCTATAGATTTTTTGACTTCCTTTATTCTCATTGGATTTTCTAATTGACCTGTAGCCAATTGAAATCTCAAATTAAACAATTCTGACTTAAGATCTTGTACTTTTGCCTGTAAATCTTGAGTGCTGCTTTGTCTTAACTCTTGCAATTCTCTAGCCTTCATTGCTTTCACCACCCACTTCTTCAAAATCTTTTCTTGTAACGAACTTAGTCTTTATAGGCAATTTATGTGATGCAAGCCTCATTGCTTCTCTTGCTACTGGTTCAGGGACACCTGATAGTTCAAATAATACCCTACCTGGCTTAACAACTGCTACCCAATATTCTGGCGATCCTTTACCTGATCCCATACGTGTTTCAGCAGGTTTTTCTGTAATTGGTTTATCTGGGAAAATCTTTATCCAAAGTTTTCCTCCCCTTTTGATATATCTATTTATAGCTATTCTGGCTGCTTCTATCTGATTTGCTGTTATCCATGCACATTCTGTAGCCTGTATAGCGTAATCTCCATATGCTATAAAATTACCTCTTGTAGCTTTGCCTTTCATTCTACCACGTTGTACCTTACGATGCTTAACTCTCTTAGGCATTAACATATGCTATTCCTCCTTCCCTATGCTTTAGCTTCTTCCTTGTTTTCAACAGGTTTTTTAGATGGGAGAACTTCTCCTCTATATACCCATACTTTTACACCTATTTTACCATATGTGGTATTTGCTTCTGCAAATCCATAATCTATGTCGGCTCTTAATGTCTGGAGTGGAATTGTACCTTGATGATATGACTCAGCTCTTGCAATTTCTGCACCACCAAGTCTTCCTGAACATGTAGTCTTAACACCCTTAACACCAGACTTCATAGCTCTCTGTATTGTTTGTTTCATAGCTCTTCTAAAGGAAATTCTCTTTTCCAATTGCAAAGCTACATTTTCTGCCATAAGCTGGGCATCAGCTTCTGCCTGCTTTACTTCAACAATGTTTATAAGCACAGTCTTTTCTGTAACCATTTTTTGGATTTCAGCTTTTAAAGCATTAATTCCTTGGCCGCCTTTTCCTATTATCATTCCAGGTTTTGCTGTAAATACATTTAACTTAACTCTTTTTGCTGCTCTTTCAATTTGAATCTTTGAAACTCCAGCAATAGCAGTTTTTGCTTTTACAAATTTTCTAATTTTATAATCTTCAACTATATTGTCTGCAAAATTTTTCTTATCTGCATACCATTTAGCATCCCATTCTTTAATAACACCAACTCTTAGGCCGTGTGGATGTACTTTCTGTCCCATATGTTTCCCTCCTTCTTATTACTCTATTATTGCTCTCTTTCCTTAACTACCAAAGTTATGTGACTGCTTCTCTTATTTATTCTAAATGCTCTACCTTGAGCATGTGGTTGAAATCTCTTTAATGTTGGACCCTCACAAACATAAGCTTTTGAAACATATAGATTATCTTTATCTAAATCCAAGTTATTCTCTGCATTAGCAACTGCTGATTTAAGAACTTTATTAACCACTACAGCTGCATCTCTTGGAGTATATTTTAATATAGCAAAAGCTTCATTTACATTTTTACCTCTAACTAAATTAAGTACAACTCCTACTTTCATTGAAGACATTCTAACATATCTAGCTATAGCCTTAGCTTCCATTTATTCTACCTCCCTTCCTAACTACTTTTGAGGAGCAACACGAGTTGTTTTTTCAGTTTTTTCTGCGGCGTGTCCCCTGTATGTTCTAGTTAGTGCAAATTCTCCTAATTTGTGTCCTACCATATCCTCTGATATATATACAGGAACATGCTTTCTTCCATCATGAACTGCTATAGTGTGACCTATCATCTGAGGAAATATCGTTGAACTTCTTGACCAAGTTTTTATAACTTTCTTCTCACCATTTTTATTTAATTCATTTATTTTCTTTAAAAGTGCTTCTTGGACGTAAGGTCCCTTTTTAACTGATCTGCTCATTCATTTTGCCTCCCTTCATACAATTTGCATGATACAACTTTTCTGTTTATAGTTAAAAGCAACTAGTTCATTAAATAAAAGTCAGTGAAGAGAACATATATTCTCTTCAAACTATTTGCTATTTCTTCTTTTAACTATAAATCTGTCTGAATACTTATTATGTTTTCTAGTCTTATATCCTAATGCAGGTTTACCCCAAGGAGTAAGTGGTCCTGGATGACCTACTGGAGCCTTACCTTCACCACCACCATGTGGATGGTCATTAGGGTTCATAGCAGAACCTCTAACTGTAGGTCTTACGCCTAAGTGCCTCTTTCTTCCTGCTTTACCTATGCTAACTATCTCATGAGTTAAGTTTGAAACTGTTCCAATTGTAGCTCTACATACTATTCCTACATGTCTCATCTCACCACTTGGAAGTCTTAATGTTGCATAATTTCCTTCCTTAGCCATAAGCTGAGCTGAAGCTCCTGCAGATCTTACAAGTTGTGCTCCCTTTCCTGCTTGTAATTCTATATTATGAATTATAGTACCAACAGGTATATTTACTAATGGTAAACAATTTCCAACTTTTATATCTGAATCTGCTCCTGAAACTACAGCATCTCCAACTTTTAATCCAACTGGAGCTATTATATATCTCTTTTCTCCATCTGCATAAACTACCAAAGCTATATAAGCTGATCTATTAGGATCATATTCTATAGTAGCAACCTTTGCTGGTATGCCATCTTTATTTCTCTTAAAATCTATTAATCTATACTTTTGTTTTGCCCCGCCACCTATATGACGAACTGTTATTTTACCGTGAGCATTTCTACCACCACTTCTTTTTAAAGGTGCAAGAAGTGATTTTTCTGGTACATCTGTAGTTATTTCTTCAAATGTACTTACAGTCATATTCCTTCTTGAAGGTGTAGTAGGTTTAAATCCTTTAACTGCCATAACGGTATTCCCTCCTTTTTTCGCTTATCTGGATTTCTCCAATAACTGCTTTAATTATTGTTCCATTCCATCAAAAAATTCTATTGTCTTACTATCCTCTTTGAGTTTTACAATAGCTTTTTTGAAATCCGCTCTTTTTCCAATATGAACGCCAACTCTTTTTTTCTTTCCTATATATCTTGCTGTTGTTACATTTTCAACGCTTACTCCGAAAACATCTTCTACAGCTTTCTTTATCATTGACTTGTTTGCATGTATGTCAACTATAAAGGTGTATTTCTTCTCATTCATACCAGCCATGCTCTTTTCAGTTACAACAGGCCTTCTTATGATATCATAATTAGTATATTTCATTATGCATACACCTCCTCAATTTTTGATACAGCATCCTTTGTTATTATAAGTTTTTCATACTTTAACAAATCATAAACATTTAAGTTATTAACAGGTATAACTGATACGCCCTGTATATTTCTACCTGACACATATACATTTTTATTTGATTCAGCTGTAACAATTAATGTCTTCTTTGCATTAAATACATCTAACATCTTTACTATTTCTTTTGTCTTTGGAGCTTCTAATTCTAAGTTTTCCAAAACAACCATTTCATTACCTACTACTTTACTTGACAATGCTGATTTCATAGCCACTCTTTTTACTGATTTTGTAAGTGAGATTCTATAGTCTCTAGGTTTTGCAGCAAAAACTATACCACCGTGGATCCATTGTGGTGCTCTTATAGATCCTTGTCTTGCTCTACCTGTTCCTTTTTGTCTCCATGGCTTAATTCCACCTCCAGAAACCTCAGCTCTAGTCTTTGCTGACTGAGTTCCCTGTCTCTTGTTAGCAAGTAATGCTACAACTACTTGGTGAACAGCATTTTCGTTTACTTCAACTCCAAATACTTTATCTGATAATTCAAAATCTCCAACTTTTTGACCTTCTTTATTAAATAATCCTACTTTAGGCATTCTGCATCCTCCTTTCTACTAAGACTAAGCCTTAACTGTATTTCTTATTGTTACAAGTCCTTTGTTAGGTCCTGGTACTCCACCTTTTATTAAAATAATGTTTTTCTCAGGAATAACTTTTGCAACTTCTAAATTTAATACTGTTATGTTTCTATTTCCCATATGTCCTGCCATTTTCATATTCTTGAATGTTCTGGATGGATCTGAACAAGCTCCCATTGAACCTGGTGCTCTGTGGAATTTAGAGCCATGGGACATTGGCCCTCTTTGAGCATTCCATCTTTTTATTGTACCCTGAAATCCCTTACCTTTAGAAACTCCAGATACATCAACTTTATCTCCTGCTGCGAAAACATCTGCCTTTATTTCCTGGCCTTCCTTGTATTCACTAGCATTTTCAAGTTTGAATTCCCTTATAAATCTCTTTAATGTAACTCCTGCTTTTTCAAAATGTCCCTTCATTGGTTTGTTTACCAACTTTTCTCTTATATCGCTAAAACCAACCTGTACAGCCTCATACCCATCTTTTTCTACAGTCTTCTTCTGTATAACAGCACAAGATCCTGCTTCAATTACTGTAACAGGAATTACCTTTCCATTTTCATTAAATATTTGAGTCATACCAAGCTTTTTACCTAATATAGCTTTTTTCATTTACATACACCTCCTAAACATATTAGCGGATCGCCAAAACGGTCATAATAGTTAGTAATAAACCACTTATTACAATTTTATTTCAATATCAACACCTGCTGGTAAGTCAAGTCTCATTAACGCATCAACAGTTTTTGGTGATGGGTTTATTATATCTATCAATCTTTTATGAGTTCTTATTTCAAATTGTTCTCTTGAATCTTTATATTTATGTGGGGCTCTCAAAATTGTAACCACATCTTTTTCTGTAGGCAGTGGCACTGGTCCTGCTACTTTTGCCCCTGTGGACTTAGCAGTTTCTACTATCTTTTCAGATGATTGATCTAATATTGTATGATCAAAAGCCTTTAATCTTATTCTAATTTTTTGTTTTGCCATTGTTATTTCCCTCCTTTTCATGCACGCTATGCTTCTTACGTACAACAGCGGATATATTCTGTAAACTGTTCCAGGCGTTTCTTT
>DAIMMR010000166.1:0-7951 GCA_036720575.1 Clostridium sp. | reverse complement strand
CGACTTTGACCGATATCCTTGAACCATTTTCAAGTAGTAATTCCATCTTATTCATTCTCTTTTGTTCTACCCTGTATTTATCTGGTATTGATTCATACATCATTTTAAGACGATTAAATAAGTTTTGTACTGATTCCCCGTCATATGAAAGCATTAAATAATTAGTATTAGGCATTATATGTGCATAGTACAACATTAAACCTAATGACATTGTACTAAATCCGATTTGTCTGCTCTTGCAAATGATATTATATTTACCCATAGTGTTTACAAAATGCTCTTGCTCTTTATTAAGTATAAACGGTACTTCTAATCCCTCATTATTAATTATCTTTACAAAATTCTTTAACCACAATGTTGGACTATTATTAATTATCTCTAATTTCTCATTAGTTGATATTTTATTTGTCTTTGCCATTATGCCACCTCCATTACATTAATTTGTGTCCACGTTTTACCCAATCTTATATATGTAATAGTTGGTCTACTAACGTTAAATTTATTTGCGATTTCCTTATCTTTAATTCCTTGTAATATCATTTGTTTAATTTTCATAACATCTTTCTCGTTTAATTTTGCACTTGGATTTTTTGAACCTCTTTGAGCATCTCCAAATTCTTTGCTATATCTTTTATGATTTTCACTAATTTTCTTTCTTGTTTCTTCTGATACATCATGTCCCATCAAAGAATTACTTAAATTTTGTAAATAAATATCATATTTTTCAGTACCTTTATTTTCTTTATGCCATTGTTTACTGGATTCACTTACTTTTTTTAATGTTTCTTTTGTGTGTTTTCTTCCAATCATTGGTGCAGTTGTATTTTTTGCAATATTATATCCGATTTTATCATTGCAAACATCTAATTTATTAATCCAATATTGTTCACGTTCAAGTATTTTATTTTCTTCACATTCTTCTATAATTTCAAATAAAAAAGCATCTTCTCCGTATTTATTCCATGCACGTTGAAGATGTTTATTATCATGTTTATTATTTTTTAAATAATATTTATGTTGATACCATCTATGTTCAATATCAATACTACTACCTATATAAATTTTACTATTTTCTTTATTAATTATTTTATAAATGCCTTTAGCCAACTAAAGCATCCTCCTTTCAGTACAATATAAAAAGGATAAGCATTAATTGCTTACCCTTTCACAAATTAGGGAACGTCAAATCTGACGTACCTATTCAATTTCCAAACCATCATCTTCCTCAATTTCTTCCTCTTCTGGCTCTGAATCTTTAACTTTTTTATCCATGTTTTTTAAATTGCCCTTAATCTCCTTCTGGAGCATAAGCAGGGTTTTAATTGCCTTGTCATCCCCTTCGAGGGCTTTATCTTTTACAACATTGTAGATTTTAAATATATCTGCTGTCATACCTTCAGCCATCTTTAAATTCAATAAATTCTGATATTCTTCTGTCTTTTCCCAATCTTGAAGATTTTTATATTTAATTTCACTACCTTTGCAATATTTTTCTTTAAATTGTTCTTCTGTAAAAGTTGAATAATCCCTTACACATGTTTTCATGCTATGTTTCCACATGAAATAATAACGCTTTTCCAATTTTATGTTACATAATGCTTTTTTTAATGTTAATTGTTGCATCTTAATTCCTCCTGTTCTTCAACACAATACTTTTTATGTAAAGCATCCCATTTTTCCTTCATTTCCTGCAAAATTGCATTACTTTTATTAATACTATCTAAAACCTTATCACACAACATTATAATTTTATCCATAATAAAACACCTCCATATTTCTTTATTTTTACTATTATTAATTGACATTAAAAAGGATAGTAGTATCAACCCTATAAAGGATTAATTTTATCTACTACCCGCATATCTAAACCGATATTCTTAGAGATATTATTTGTTTATTTTTAAGTCATTTTTCACATCGTGTATTAAAGCAACATTGACCATATAATTTATATTATTTAATTCCCTTATTTCCTGTAAATCTTTTTTAAGTTCTTTCCATTGTTTTAATTCTTTTTCACTCATTTTAAAAAACACCTCCAACGTTTATTTAATTATTTTTTACAATAATAAAAGGGTAACCATTATCGGCAACCCCATATTGTTCCTTTATTTCTTTATTGCATCTAATACGCTTCAAATTATAAGACAATAGTATTTCTTGAAGTGACTTCTTTAATTGAACCTCTGTATTGTTTTTTCCATATTTATTTCTTAATAATTTTATAACTTCTTTTTCAGTAGCATAACCTTTTTTATCAATCAATTTTAATATTATTTTAGTTATATCGCTTGTTCTTTTATCACTTGCTTTAGAATTACCTTTACTATTTTCATAAACATATTGAGGGAATATTTTATTAGCTTTTTCTTCTCCAAAAGTCCTATATACCCATTCCCTACTTAGTCCCCTCATAGTAAAATTATTCTTTTTTAATATTTCTGCTTCATGCTCACTTTTTTCTAATACACTTACATCATAAGAAGGTATTATATAATAGTTAGGTATTTTTTTATATCCTTTTAAGGCACTCATGTGTTTTGATTTATTTAGCATATCTGTAGGTATCTTTTCTTCGGGCAATTTTTCTATTAAATTTAACAATGCAAATAAATTAATATCCTTTGATAATGATTTTTTATTATTAGTATTAAATAAACTCATTAAATTATTTAAACTTGTAAAGAAAACTGGATTATCATTATAGGATATATCTTCATCATATATATTTCTTTTAGCAACATCTAACAACACATTTAATTTTAAAATTTTATCCTTAATTCTTTTATATAATTCTGGATATTCATATTGCATCTTATTACTAAATAAATAATCAATATTATCCTCAATTATTTCTATCTTCTCTTTCTGCCACTCACTATATTCTAATTTAATATTATAAACTTCTTTAATAAAATTAATTGATTGAGATATATTACAATGTGCTATTTTTTGTACTAATTTAAGAATACCACCTACAAATTCACAACCAAAACATTTATATATTTGTGTTCCATCATCTGTTATATAAATATGTGCTGAAGGACTATTATCTTCATGGTCTGGTAATATACAATTAAATAATTCATCTCCTAAATTATTATCTAATCCTAAAAAATAATATAAATCAATACTATCTATAAGTTTATATAAATTTTGCTTGTTTTTTACTACTAAAATGTCACTAAACATAGTGGTATCAATGGTTTTAGACATAGGGGTTTTTGGGACACTAATAGAATAAGATATATATTCTTTATTTATTAGTTCCCCATAAACCCCCTCACTTGTAACCCTTGATATTATTAGGTTTCTTAAGGTTTTACTATCTAATTTTTGAATAGTTTTTATATATATAGATTTATCATAATAAACTTTATTAGCAGGGGTTTTTCCCCCCACAAGATTAATTGTATTATATATACCCTTATTATTGTATGGCTTATTCTCCTGTGCATTGGTATCACTAACTTTAATAGGGTTTTCAATAGGGTATTTTTCAAGTATTTCATTACAATTAATCCTATTATCATAATTCTTATATATTAATTCCTTGCCACCAAAATATAGTCGGCTTAAATTCTTACATTTTTCATCACAATTATTAAATATGCTCATTAAAGATAATTGTAATTGTTTAGCAATATTATAATCAGTTATAACTTCGTCTGTACAAAATACTAATCTAAATTTATTATGTTCTTGAGTATGACTGAACGAAGTATATCCAAATGCAGGCAATATATTTAATTCCTTACACCTATTTAATTCTTCTTCAATAGTAGTATTTTCATCAAAATCTAATGCAAATAATTGTTGACTAATCCAATCCGTTTCTTTTTTACCATTAAGAAAAGAGGGTTTAAATGTTTGCCCTCTTGTTAATGATTCTGCTAAATCTTTTATATCTATTTCAATACTTGATTTAATTAATCTATTTGTAATTGATCCAATTTCTTTTCCTATTGGCTTTACTGTATATTGTTTATTATCTAACATACATTTTATATTCATATATTATATATCATCCTTTCAATAGTTTGACTTTGACTGACTTTGACTATTAAAGCTAAATTTTCGCTTTAATTAATCTTCTTTCTATAATTTTTTATTTTTAACATTACATTATTAATTTTTATGTTATATACAATGCCCTTTTAACGCTCCTACAGCCCCGTAGAGCGTGTTTTGTTATTAAAAGGTATAATTACATACCTAGCACTTTTTAAAGTGCTTAAATCGGCTATTTTGGAAAACATATGTAATTAAAAATAACTTGTGGCATAACTTAATTTCACAAATGTCTTTTTTACGATTGCTTGACTAAATATTTCCTTGTTGTTTTCTTTTAATTGCTTACAAAATGCAGGATAATCAGATGTTGGAATACCCTTATCTGTATATGTATTTGTTTTTATAAAGCTATTTTTAGGCATAGAAAAAGACACATTAAACAATTCTGATAAACCTTCAAGGTCTATATCAGTAAATAATGTGCCTTTCTCGTCAATATGTATTTTTTTATATAATTTATATTTGTCTATTAAGTCATAAAATTCTTGTTGACTATGATTTTCAAGCAGTTCATATAATTCATCAAATTGTAACACGTCTTTAATCCATTTTTTAGCATTTAAAGGATTGAAAGCATACATCTTAAAACTTGCATCTATTGCAAGTAATGTCATTTTTGCTTCTGTGCTTAATTGTGATATATCCACATCATATAAACTTAAAACAGTAAGAATACAACTTCCTGCATACTTTTTTGTATAATTATTTGTGTTAATTCCTCCTATAATGTTTAAATTTGCCCCTTTTGAATTAAATACACCGACTGGATGATTTCCAAAACTTCTACCTTTTATTAAATCCATGTCAACGCCAATTAATTTGTGCTTCTCTGAATCTTTTTGTCTGTATAAGCTATTAAAATTATAAAAGTGTGTTATTTCATATTCTTTTATTATGTTAAGTGCAACACAACTTGATAAGCTGTCTATATCATCACTTAAAACTAAATCAAATCTCTTTACATCATCAAAACACCATTCTGGAAATTTTTCTTTATATTCTTTTATCATCTTCTGATGAAGGATAAACCTTCACCCTATGTAATACAATTTACAATTTAAAGTTCTAACGAATGTTTTCTATTTTTATCCCCCTGTTGTGAAAACAAGTTCTCCTTTTATTTTGCATTTTCAAGGGAATTTTAAATTTTATCCTTTATCTTTTCACTTCCTTTCTGTTGATATTCAATTTTAAAAACAACTTTACATGCCCCCTTTCGGCTTTTTATTTTTATTAATTTACTTAACTAAATCTCTATATTTTTGTAATCTTTCATTATCTATATTTCTTTTGCCATTCTCAAATAAACATATCCAACTAGGACTGCAATTTAATATTTTTGCCATCTTATTAAGTGTTACTTTATTTCTTTTTCTCCAAAGTCGAAAATACTCTAACTCTGTCAGAGATACATTTTCATACATTTTTATAGTTCCTCCTTATCATTACTGTAAATAAATTTACTTAAAAAAGAGAGGGAAATATATCCCCCTCTTTTTTAACTATTAAGCAGTTTTAGTAAATTTTACTGCTGCACTTGGATGCAATACTCTTAAAGTATTTTCCATTATAATTTGTCCTTTTCTGCTATCGCCTGTTTTGCTTAATTCTTCATATGCGAGTGGTCTTAACTCTCCTATATCCATGTAGTTTAAATTTGCAAGAACCATTGTATCTGTTGGCATAGCATCTATTGTATAAACATAGCATGAACCGTAAGTTAGATTAATTTTCTTAACTACTGAACCAAATTCATTCTGAACATTTGTATATCTTTCCTTATCAACGAATAAGGAATTTATTATATCAGTCATATTATAATCTGCTAAAAGCACAAGGTCTTGTGCTGAAGTACCTGCCTGTCGCATAATCTTTGAAAGATTATTAAAGTCAGCCAATACTGGAGCAGTTGCTTTTGTGACTGCATTAGTTCCTGTAATGAAATTTACAAGTCCCTTCATTTGGCGAGGTGTAGTTCCGTTTTCTTCTGTATAAACACCGTTAATTAAATACCATTCTAAATCTCTCTTTGCTTCAACGATTCTGTTTGAAATTTCATGAGCGAATAAATCAGCAATGTTTTCGACTGATACTGCACCAGCAGTTCCGCTTATGTTTACTGCCTTTGAAATTATCTGACAAATATTTTTATCGCCTGTATTTCTATCACTTGTTAAGAAATTAGTTGCATCTGCACCTTCAAGGGATAAATTTTTTGAATTGTCAAGTTTTTCATATTTCCAATTTGTGATAACGCTTGATACCTTCTTAGTTCCCTTCTTAAGTAATAGTGAAGAAAATGGAAGGTTTACATTATCAACCATAACCATTTCTTTTGTTAAGTCCATTATTTCATTATTTATATTGCTTGTTTTTATCATTTAAATCATCCTTTCTTATTTAAAATTTACTGAAATAGTTTACTAAATTTTGATTTAAGCATACCTTCAACATCCTTGTTTTTTTCTGCAACACTGTAAGCATCATCATTCTTATGTTCGTTTGGTTTGTAACTATTGTCTATTTTCTGCTTCTTCTGCAAGTCAAGAAGTTTAGTTATTTTTGCCTTTGAAGTTTCAACATCATCTGAAACAACTAAATCAAATAAGCTTTCATCAAGTCCATTCTTAAGCATTTCAACCTTAATACTGTTGTTAAGATTATCTTTTTTTAGTGTGTCAATTTCCTTTGCTTTTTCTGTTGCAGTTGTTAAATTTGCAGTTAAATCTGCTACTTGTTTATTAAGTCCCTTTAGCATTTCCTGTACTTCCTGTTTTGTGTACTGTTCTTTTTTAAGTTCCAAAATAAAACACCTCTCTTTTATTTATTGTGAATATAATAATGGTGATAAAATGAACGTTATATATAAAACACTCCATGGTAAATTAATTTACTTTAAAAAAAAAGAGATAGTACAAAATAATTTAAGTGCTACCACTTTATATAATTAAACACATGGAGGTGTTTTTATCTAAAAAAAGTGTAACGCATTAATTCCCGTTACCCATTTGCTTTATACTTTAGTTTGGAGGAGGTGAGATTTGAACTCACTACAAAAGCAACGAAAACTTACCATTATGACAAGAAAATTAGTAAAATTATATACACATAATGTTAAAAATAAAAAATTATAAGGACTAAAAAAGCCCTTAAACAAATATCTATTAGTTAGGTACTTATTTAAAGGTTTTTTGCTCTCTCTTTAATTTTCTTTCTTCTTCCCTCCAACAAGCAGGACAATATTTAGTACGATTAGAAGTGGATTTTTGTTATATATATATATCATTTTATTAGAAAATGTTCAATTTAGATTTTTTTATGCCATTAAAACCCTTATGTATCAACAGTTACATGGGATTTTCTAAAAGTCGAGAATTATATTTTTTCTTTTGGTATTCCCTATCTTGTCTTTTATGTTCTTCCTTCCAGCACTCTGGACAATATTTAGTACGATTAGAAGTGGATTTAATTATATATATCATTTTATTAGAAAATGTTCAATTTAGGTTTTTTAACAACCTTTTATCCCTTATGTATCAACGGTTACAGGGTATTTTCTAAACTGTCTTAATTCATCTTTTTACGTTATCTATATATCATTCTATTAGAAAATGCATGATTTAGGTTTTTTAACAACCTTTTATCCCTTATGTATCAACAGTTACAGGGGATTTTCTAAACCGTTACATTTTATTTATTTCTATATTTTCTTACTCTTTCTCTTGTTTGATTTTTGTCAACTTCCTTCCAACATTCGGGACAATATTTTGTACGATTAGAAGTGGATTTAATTATATATATCATTCTATTAGAAAATGTTCAATTTAGGTTTTTTAACAACCTTTTATCCCTTATGTATCAACGGTTACAGGGTATT
>DAIMMR010000165.1:0-8046 GCA_036720575.1 Clostridium sp. | reverse complement strand
TAGAGTACGCGTCTGGGGGGCGTGGGGTCGGAAGTTCGAATCTTCTCATCCCGACTAAAGAAAATAAAAGCAGTTGTCAGTAAAATGGTGGCTGCTTTTTTTTGTTGTTGATCTACTTTGTTTGTGTCTAATATTACTCTCTGACCAAATCCATCAATATAAGGACAACTAACTTAATCAGAGATATAATTTAGAAATACTTGACCATATGCACCCAATTTCCGGGCAAAATCCAATGATATGAGAAGATATTAAAACGTTTAAAATCGATTATTTAGTATTGTACCTATTGATACAGCTTTTTCACCCTTTTTTTTATTTAATGATTTGTACGACTCAAATTTGTGAATACATACTTTTCAACGTAACCTTACTTAATTAGATAATAAATATTTTATTGCTATTTTAAATTAAACAAAAAATTTCTGGAAAAAAATTTTCTCACCTAACCATCACCCTCTGTTTAGTAACTCATTTACTAAAAAACTAATATAGCGGATTAATCAGTTGTCTAAAACGTAGGTTGTTGGGATGTAAGAAGGGGTAACGTAAGGAGGGTGGGACTGTTGCCCACCCTCTTAAACAAGATATAATATCATTAAATGTAAATCATGTCACAACCTTAAACTTCAATATATTCAGCAAAATTATTCCAGTCAGGATGGTTTTGATATGCATCTTTGGTTCCTAATGGAATGTATAGTTTAATAGTGCTCGAATATTGCATATTCCCATTTCCTGAAGGCGGAATTATTGATTTAAAGTGTATTTCTATAATATTTGTACAACCATAAAAAGCTTCAAATCCAAAACCTGTTACACTTTCCGGGATAGTTATAGAAGTTAGACCTGTACAGCCATAAAACACACCCCTTCCAATACTTGTTACACCCTGTGAGATTGTGATTGAAGTTAATCTTGTACAGGAAGCAAAAGCATAATCTCTTATTCTTGTTACATTTTCCGGGATAGTGATTGAGGTTAATCCAGAACAGCCCCCAAAAGCTTCATATCCAATGCTTGTTACACTTTCTGGAATAGTGATTGAGGTTAATCCTGTACATTTAAGAAATGCATAATCTCCAATACTTGTTATATTTTTCGGTATTGTGATTGAGGTTAATCCTGTACAGCCCGCAAAAGTTTGTTCTCCAATGCTTGTTATACTTTCAGGTATTGTGATTGAGGTTAATCCTGTACAGACTGCAAAAGCTACATTTCCAATACTTGTAACACTCTCTGGAATTATGATTGAGGTTAATCCTGTACAGCCTTGAAATGCAGCCTTTCCAATATTTGTAACACCCTCAGAGATAGTTATCGAGGTTAATCCTGAGCAATTATAAAAAGCTTCTAATCCAATACTTGTAACACCTACCGGAATTATGATTGAGGTTAATCCTATACAGGAAGTAAAAGCATAATCTCCAATTACTTTAAGATCTTTTGGGAGGATTATATCTACTAAACTTGAAAAATTACTTAATAAACCAGAATTAATTTCATAGAATTCGATTCCATTTTTCATCAATCTCACATCAGCAATGTCAAGATATTGTAGATTACTCATTTTGCGAATAGTCGTAAAATCATCAAAATTCATTACCCCTGAGATAGTTAAAACTTTAATACTTCCAAATAACTCTTCACTTATTAAAGTAGATAGTGTTCCTGCAGTTTCAATATTTATAGTAGTGCTTCCACCGGCTTGTTCAAAGGCTATAGTTTTTAATTCAACACCTACATTATTTTTTAGAGATACTATGGCATGACGAATAAAACCATCGTTTGATGCAATATTAAATGTAATTTTCTCTTGTCGTATTGCAGAACGCGTTCCAATTGATTCAACTGAAATCCATGATTTTGTTTCTTCAGGTATATCAACCACATATTCAATATCTGTATCAATATCAACTGAAACAGTAGCAGCATCTTTTGGCAATGAAAAAGTTTGTGAAGCAACAGTTATTGTGCCTGTAATGAAATTTATACTATTCATAATGGTTTTTGTTTCACCATCATATACCAGCACAATTATTTCATCTTCAACTAATGGATTAGAAGCTGTAACTGTTATTGTTCCAGTAGTATTATTTTTTGGTTCTACTTTTGCGCTCCATCCATTTTGACCAATAACTTTTACGATTGTGTTTTCAGTAGCACCTGATATAGTGTAGTTTAATGTTTTTGTTGCACCTGGTGTGATTGAGATATTACCAGCTTCTTCAAAGGTAATGGACAATGGTTTGTTTTTGGGAAGAATGATATTTGTACCGTTTGTCAAATTCAAATATATGTTGTCTTCGTCTTGTGTTACGCTGTTAAAAAATGAATCTCCTTTGTAACCTGTTGCTTGTCCTACATCAGCCCAGGTTTTTCCATCATCAATAGAAAGCATCCATCTGCCATTTTCAATTTTAAGTTTTGGGGAAATTGCATCTAATCCTTCAGCTTTTATTTTACCTCCTGCATCATTTGTAACCCACTCATTATCTATGGTCCAGTAATAGAGTCCATCTTCAAACATTTTCACTCCAATGATTGGTGTATGCCCATCTTTTCCATGATAGATTGTAGCATTACCACTTTTTGCAAATATAAGTGTATAACCAATTACTTTATCACCCTCTTTAATCTCAACTATAGAAGTGACATAATCGTTGTTCTGCAGAGCTGTTACAGCTGTTTGTAAAGCTGATATGTTAGTGTTCATCTGAGAAGTTAATTGTTTCAGAGAATTTACTTCTGAGCTTAATTTCTCAATTTGATCTTGTAGTCCCGTGTCATCATAGCAAGATGTAATACTAAATAGTGCAATTGTTATTGCTAAAACGTAATTAATAGTCTTTTTCATACGTATAAAGTTTTATATTATTGTTTTAATTGTCTGAGAAATATGATAAAGTTTTAACTTTTAGTGTAAAGTTAACAAAGTTTTATATTAGTCCTCAAAAAAACCGTGCAATAAAAAATAAAAGTTATTTTTACAACTGCTATTGAAATGAGAAAGAATATTATATCAAAAATCAAGGTTGAAATAGTATTATCCTTGTTGAGTGGAGTAAACGTCGAGTTCAATAGTTGTGAATACAGAGTTACCCTTGCCGATATCAATCTTTAGCGTGACCAATTTTTCGAGTATGGTACAGACGGGTTTAAGTGAAAGCCCAATGAGACAAAGCTAAGTGCTGCCGAAAGTGAAATCGGCCAATTGCAATTGGAGCTTGAGCTTACGAAAGAAAGAACGAATTAGCAGCAAAACTAAGAAGGAAATGATTTCTATTTTGATAAAGGAAAGTTATCCGCTAACCGGAAAACCTTATCCAAAGCGTTTGATATTCAAAGTTGTTGGTTACAGCAGCAGTACCTGGTATGAAAACCCTACTCCTAAAACAGGCAGCCGTGGTAGAAAGCCCAGACATACTGATGAAGATGTATTACAGGGGATTAAAGCAGAAATTAAGAACAGCAAGTTCAACGCAGAAGGCTATATAAAAGTGAAGAATCGCATGGGGAAAAGGAAAATAAGCGCGCTTGTAGCCGGCAAAGTACGCGTTAACCGCATCATGCGGGAGAACAACCTGCTTAGTCCCAACAGGCGGTCTAAGAAGAGTAATAAGCGTGAACATGACGTAACTATTATCACTGATTCACCCAATTTAATGTGGGCTACAGATGGAAAAAAGTTTTGGATTGAAGGATTAGGTTGGCATTGGTTCTTTGGTGTGATAGATCACTTTAATGATGAGATTATCTCATGGCATATTGCAAAGAAAGGGAGTCGTTTTGCAGCTATGGAGCCGGTAAGATCTGCTGTCCACAAAAGAATTGACTCGGTAGATAAGGATGTTTGCAAAAGGATGAAACTGCAATTAAAAAGCGACCATGGGTCACAATATAACTCTGCTGATTTTATGAATTAAATGAAGTACCTGGGACTGGAGATGTCCAAAGCATTTGTATGGTCTCCGGAGTGCAACGGGATAATAGAGCGGTTTCATCGAACCCTGGAAGAACAGGTGTTTCAAACAGAAATATTTTCTTCCTTCGAGGAGGCTTATGACAGTATTAATCAATTTATTAAAGACTATAACAGAAATTGGATATTGCATAGATTAGATTACTGTTCTCCTGTAAAATACAGAGAAAAGTACGCTGAAAGCAGGCGAAAAGAAAAAGATGATATACCATCGGGTAATAAGGAGCCTGAGGTTCAGTTTGTCCTCATTTCAAGTGGCTCAATGCCGCGAAGAAATGAAAGTGTGGAGAAGGAAAGAATAAAAGGGGAAACTACACATAGTAATAACCCCTCAGAAATCCTTCGGTATAATTTATCACCATCGGATCAACTTGTCCGAAACAAAAGTAATAAATAAAGTTAAATACAATTAATGTGCTCGGTTATTACGGGTTAATACACTCTTGAAGAATCATAAATGAATTAATACATATTAATTAACTATAAAAATATATAATTATTTTAATCAGTAATGCTATTGTACTAATAAAGTTGTATATTGAAAAATTAATGATAATACTAAGTTTTTTATGTTAAAAATGAAAAAAAATATTTTAATATCAATATTAGAACAACTGAATGTGAAACACACAAAGAAATTCACATCTCAATTTTTCCATGAACATCCACACAAATACAATTTATTTGGATTATCTTCCATGCTGTCTGATTATGGAATTAAAAATTCAGGGATAAAAATTTTAGACAAGAGTGAGATTCACTCAATAGAGGTTCCCTTTATCGCTCATACCGTTTCTGATTTTGTTATTGTTGAAAAAGTATATGAAAATGAAATTCAGTATATTGAAAGAAATAAAAGAATAAAAAATCCATTGGATAAATTTTATGAAAAATGGACAGGCTTTATATTGATTGCTGAGCCAGATATGAATTCGCATGAGCCAGAATATAAAATACATTTCCAATGTGAACTATTTTATAATCTACGTAAAATTGTGATTTTATTTATTCTGTTATTTTTATTTATATTTACTTTCATTTCCAATAAAAGTTACGTTTATTTCGGTGCAATATTATTACTAATCATTAGTTTTGTTGGTGCATATGTCAGCTATTTATTGGTCTTGAAACAATTGCATATTCAAAATGATTATGCAGACAAATTATGTTCAATATTCAAATATAGTGATTGTAACAACATCCTTGAATCGGATGCCTCAAAACTTTTTGGAGTTTTAAGTTGGAGCGAGGTTGGATTAGGATATTTTATTTCAAATGCGATTATTATCTGTTTTTTGCCATCGTTTATTCCTTGTTTGCTTATTATTAATTTTTTTTGTATTCCATATAGTATTTGGAGCATTTGGTATCAAAAAATCAAAACCAAGCAATGGTGTCCCTTATGTTTAAGTGTTATGTTTTTACTATGGAGTGTCTTTATTACCGGTTTGGGATTTGGATATACTGATTTTTCCGCGATTAGTTTTTTTGGGTTGATAATAACCGGCAGCATTTATTTAATATCGGTTTTGATCATCAATATGCTTATTTCTATCATAACCAGGAGTTCAAATCTTGAAAACATCCTGTATGAGATAAATAGCATTAAGGCAGATGAAGATGTTTTTGCGACTCTATTAAAAAAACAACTCCGCTATGAAGTGAACAAAGACACATCCCGAATATTATTGGGAAATCCTCATTCAAGGATTTTGATAACGGTACTTTCCAATCCTCATTGCAATCCTTGTTCCTTGATGCATAAACGTATTAATGAATTATTGAGGAAGAATAAGAATATCTGTATACAATATATTTTTTCCTCATTCTCTGAGGAATTGGATATGTCCAATAAATTTCTAATCGGAAAATTCTTTCAGAAAAACGGTGAAGCTAAAGATATTTATGACCAATGGTTTGAAAGGGGAAAATTTAATAAAAATGAGTTTTTTAAACAGCATTCCATAGACATTAATACGCCAGATGTAATCAAAGAATTTGAATCTCATAATCAATGGAAAGAAAAGTCTGGATTAAGGGCAACACCCACGATTCTTGTAAATGGCTACAATTTACCCTATAATTTCAAAATTGAAGATCTTCGTTATTTTTCGAACATGAATATTTGACAATAAAAACAACCTTATTAGGAGAAGCAGCACTTGAAAGGGTTGATTAGTTAACAAATTTGCTGCACAACTTTTAAATTTTATCAATATGAAGAAGTTAGAAAAAATCAAACTACAAAATGCAGTAGTATTGGAAAACAGTGAAATGAAAGCTATCTACGGAGGTAGTGGAACATTTTAATTAAATTAATTTAAATAATAACAAAGTGTATCGCAAATAAATACTTTATAATATAATCTGCGATACATATTTTTCACATTAATAACAATGAAAAAACTTACACTTTCTATTTTTATTTTTGTTGTTTGTTTCTCAACATATAGTCAAGATAAAGAAAACGAATATAGGATCTCGTTTAATAATAGAGTTGCTAGTCCTTCTGATATATATGTAAATTCTCTAATGATACCTATTAAAAAACAAGAGAATATATCTTCTTTTGTTGGTATTCCTCCACAATTTTCATTGTATAGCATATTTTCTGTTGTTGTTAACAAGGAAAGAGAACTTCTAGAAAATTATTTAGCAGGAAATATATCTCAAAAAGAATTTGAGATATATTTGAAAAACATGGATGGTGATTCAACAAGAGTAGATATTCATCCAAAATATTACAAAAATAAATTTCACATCTATACGGCATTAGACAAAAAGAAGCAAACGAAACATATTATTGTTGATTGCAATAATAATCTAGACTTTTCAGACGATAAGATGTACTCTTTTGATACAAAAGATTATGAAACAAAATCCTGGTCTTCAATAGAAGATAGTCTATCACTATATTTACAAGTGAATATAACATCATCTAATGAATTAAAAGATAATACACCAATTAAAATTAATTTCAAAATATTACCATTTAATGCGTATGAAGGCAAGAATAGTTATTCTTCTGAAGATGAGTATTTTCTTAATATATTGGTGACAACAAATCACTACAAACAAGCAAGTTTATGTATAGAGGATAAAAATATATCTATCAATGAGTTTTCAAATAAATTTAGTTTAATCCCAGAAGATAAAATTAGCAACAAATCTACATTCTTATTATTTACTCCAAAAGATTCAATATATCCACGTATCTCTAAAATAGGTGATACAGTGCTGGTAGCAGACAGAAAACTATTTTTGCAAAACAAAAAAGGAGATCTTTATATTAAAGATTTGGGCATTTCACTAGATAGTAGTAGAGTAGGAAGTTTTTCACCTACTTTATATGCTAATAGTATTGATAATAATAGAATAATTAATATAAGTTCACTTACTAAAGATAAATATGTTTTTATTGATTTTTGGGGTACTTGGTGTCGACCATGCATAGCATCGATTCCTCAATTAGAAGTATTGTATCAACAAATAAAGAACAGAAATGATGTGTTGTTGATAGGTATAGCATTGGAAAATAAATCGGATATTGTAAAATTAAAGAAAATAATGCATGATAACAATATGGAATGGTTGAATTTTTGGGAAAAACAGGCCGAATTGAAACATGTAAATTCCATTTTTTCAAAATTAAAGATAGATATTTTCCCAACTTACATAATTCTTGATAAATCAGGTAAAATCGTTTTCAAGGAAAAGGGTGAACCTAATACAAGAGAAGCTATTGATTATTTTCTAAATCTTATAGATTAAAGACAATACTCTTATCAAATTAGCTGCACGACTTTTAAACTTTATTAATATGAAGAACTTAGAAAGAATCAAACTATAAAATCTGTAGTATAATAAAACAGTGAAATGAAAGCTTTCTATGGAGGTAGCGGTGAAGACAGCGACAGTGGAGTATCGGATATTATTATATCTGTGGAGGTATAGGTCATGTAGAAAGGTTGTGTAAAGTAAACTGTGTCAAAGAATAAAAATTATTTTATATTACTTTTACTAAACAGTTTACATTATGGAAGATTTTGATTACAAGTCCTTTC
>DAIMMR010000164.1:0-8121 GCA_036720575.1 Clostridium sp. | reverse complement strand
TGTGTTGTTCTACATTTTTAGGCGATTTTGTACCTGTTTCTATAAAAATGGCAAAAGAACAGAATTTATCGTTGAATCCTACTAAAATATCAGGAATATGTGGAAGACTTATGTGCTGTTTGAATTATGAACAAGATACTTATGAAAAAATAAGACATAAGTTGCCTAAGATAGGGTCTGTAGTTAGTACACCTGATGGAAAGGGAGAAGTTATAGACAATTCTGTAGTAAAGGAAAGTATTAAAATAAAGATAAAAGTTGAAGATGGTGATGATATAGTAGAAGAAGTGCCTATAAGTGAAGTTAAAGTAATTTCGGGAGGATTTGAAGGTAGTATAAATGAAAATGAGATAAAAATTGATGAAGAAACAGAAGATGCAGATATGATTAAACAATTGTTTAAGGAGGATTAAGGAGAAACATATGAAAGCAGTATTTAAAATTCCTAATATACGTACTTCTGAGGATGTTAACAAAATAAGAAAAGTTATTTCCAGTAGTGAAGGGGTAATAGCCTGCCAAATAAACAAAGAAAAAGGAAAAGTAAGTATAGTATATGATAATTACTTTATAACAGAGAATAAAATTATCCAGTGTATAGAAGATTTAGGTTATGCAGTATTATAAGGCATTTTCAAAGAAATAACTAGTCAGTATGCTAGCCTATTTTTTATCATACTGCGTCGGTAGAACCCTTAGATAGAATTCACTATCTGCGGAACCTGCCTCCTTATCTGATAAAAAATATTCGTCGCATCTTTGACTTGTTATTTTCTTTCAAATGCCTAAAATTATCTTTTAAAATTATAACAAATGTGATAAAATACAGGGGATGAAAACATTATCTAAAAGTTAAGGAGGTGTTACATAAAATGGCATATAAAATTACAGAGGATTGTGTAAGTTGTGGTTCATGTGCTTCAGAATGTCCAGCTGATGCTATAAGTGAGGGAGATAGTCAATTTGTAATAGATCCAGAAAAATGTATAGAATGTGGAAACTGTGCTAATGTTTGTCCAGTAGGAGCACCAGTTGAAGAAAAATAATTTTTAGGAGGTCACCGGAAGGTGACCTTTTTAATTTATATAAATATCAAATTCTGTATAAAGAGTAAGTTATTTTACACGAATAATTAATATAGATAGGATATTAAATAAATTATAGTTAGAAAATGTACTAGATGGAGGGAAAAATGGATATATCTGTTGTTATATTTACGATATTTGGGATTGCTGCAGTAACAGCTGGCTTTGTGATGGATGGGGGAAACCTAACGGCACTTTTTGGACCTGCGGCAGCTGTAATAGTTTTTGGTGGAACATTTGGAGCTGTAGCTTTATCATTTCCATTAGACGTATTAAAAAGAGTACCTAAAATATTTAAAGTGATTTTTAATCCTAGAAAAGCAAGTTTAGTTGATTTAATTTTATATTTTAAAGATGTATCCTATAAAACTAGAAAAAATGGTTTGTTAAGTTTGGAAGGCGAAATATCTAGTGACCCTAATTTAGATCCTTTTATAAAAAAAGGTCTTCAACTTGTAGTAGATGGAGTAGATCCTCAAGCTGTAAGAGATATACTAGAATTAGAGCTTGAATCCACATCTGAGAGACATAAGCAGGGGGCAAGTGTATTTGAAAGTGCAGGAGGATATTCACCTACCATGGGTATTATAGGTACGGTTATGGGAATGGTTCATATTTTAGGTAGCCTTACAGATACAGCTAGCTTAGGAGGTAAAATAGGAAGCGCATTTTTGGCTACATTATATGGTATAGGATCTGCAAATCTATTATGGCTTCCATTAGGTAATAGATTGAAGCAGCAAGATGAAAAGGAAGTTAAGGAAAAAACTCTTATAATTGAAGCAATATTATATATTCAAGAAGGTATAAATCCAAATACTATAGCAGAAAAATTAAAAGGATTTTTAAACAAGCAGGAATTGGCAAAATATGAAGGAATGGATGGGAAGGCTGCATTATGAAGAAGAAAAATAAAAAACCAGATAAAGGACCAAGTGCAGAAAGATGGATGCTTAGTTATGCTGATTTTATGACACTTCTTATGATATTTTTTGTAGTTATGTACGCTATGAGCCAGGTAGACCAAACTAAATATAGACAACTTTCTCAATCTCTCAGTGTAGCAATGGGAGGGGGAAAAACAATAGTAGGTGCTGATAATACTTCTAGTGTCAAAGATAGTGTTAAAACAGTAGATAAGCCAACTGAAACTGATGAATCTGAACAACAGGTTAAGATGGAAGCAAATAAGTTAAAACAATTAAAAAAACAAGTGGATTCATATCTTGCGGCTAACGGATTAAGCCAAAGTGTAAGCTCACAGATAGATGAAAGAGGACTTGTTGTGAGTTTAAGTAATACTTTGTTTTTTGATACAGGAAAAGCTGAAATAAAACCTGAAATCCAAAATACATTAATGGGAATAGGAAAAATGATAAGTCAAATGGGAAATTCTATAAGGGTGGAAGGACATACAGACAATGTACCTATTAGCAATAATGAATATGCATCTAATTGGCAGTTATCTTGTGCTAGAGCAGCTAATGTTACTCAATTTTTACAAAATAAAGTAGGTGTTAAACCTGAAAAGCTTACATCAGTAGGGTATGGAGAATACAGGTCAGTTACTGATAACTCAACAGATGCAAATAGAGCTAAAAATAGGAGAGTAGATATAATTATAGAAAGCAATAAATTTAACAGTATTGAGCATGGAAATAGTACAAGCAGCAGGACTAACAGTTCCCAGAGTACCTCACAGACTACAACTACAGATCAACAAAAGGTAAATCAATCTCAACAACATTAAACATAGTTAGTAACATATTATTTATTAAATCCCTTAATTTTAACGGGATTTTATTTTTTACAAAAGTTTAATGATAGTTAAGTATCTAATATTTGACAATATATTTAATTTAAATTACAATTTAAATTAATATGTAAACTTGTGTAAGATAAATTTTATAAGTGAGGATGTTTAAGTGAAATTGAAGTTAGTGAGAAATGATGAAACATTAGATGATCTACAAATAAACGGAATATGTATTATACAGAAAAAAAATAGTTTTAGGTTTGGAGTGGATGCTGTCTTACTTGCAAATTTTGCTAAAATTAAACCTAAAATGAATATAATTGATTTGTGCAGTGGAACAGGGATAGTACCATTTATAATAGCTGGTAAAACAAAGGCTGAGCATATAATAGGTATGGAAATTCAAAAAGATATGGTAGATATGGCAACTCGTTCTGTAATTTTTAATGGCATGGAGAAAAGAGTTGAATTTATTCACAGAGATTTAGTAGATTTTGAATTTTTAAAAAAGTTACCAAAAGCGGATGTAGTAACGGTAAATCCACCTTATAAATTAAAAAATTCGGGAATTACAAATGCCCAATACGAAAATGCAATATCAAGGCATGAAATATGTTGTACATTAGAAGATGTTATAAGGGCAGCAAAGATTTTATTAAAAGATAATGGAAAGCTATATATGATCCATAGACCGGATAGGCTTGTAGATATAATGTATACTATGAGGAAGTACAATATAGAACCAAAGCTGATGACAATGGTACAGCCATGTGTTAACAAGGCACCTAATATGGTACTTATAGAGGGACAAAATAATGGAAAGCCGTTTTTAAAATGGGAAGCATCTATATGTGTACATAAATTAGATGGAAGCTATACAGATGAAATTGATATAATATACGGAAGATGTTTAAGGAGATAATGTGTAATGGGAAAACTTTTTTTAGTGGCAACTCCTATAGGAAATTTGAGTGATATAACTTTAAGAGCTCTTGATACCCTTAAAAATGTAGATTTAATAGCAGCAGAAGATACCAGACAGAGTTTAAAGCTATTAAATCATTTCAATATAAAAAAACCGCTTATAAGTTGCCATAAATACAATGAAAATGAGAAAAGTAAATTACTAATACAAAAGTTGAAAGATGGTAAAGATATAGCTCTAGTAAGTGATGCTGGGACACCAGGTATATCAGATCCGGGAAGCATTATGGTAAAGAATTGTATAGAACAGGGAATAGAATTTGAAGTCCTGCCTGGCGCTACTGCAGTAACAACAGCGTTGGTTTACTCAGGAATGGATACTTCAAGATTTACATTCATTGGATTTTTACCTAGGGAAAATAAAGATAGGAGAAGTATACTAGAAAGTGTAAAAAATAGAACTGAAACATTGATATTTTATGAGGCACCCCATAGGTTAACAAGTACATTAGAGGCATTAGCAAGCGTTCTAGGTAATAGAAATATAGGCATTTGTAGAGAGCTTACGAAGGTTCATGAAGAAATATTGAGATTTACACTAGAAGAAGCTATGAATTATTATGAAAGTAATGATGCAAAAGGGGAATTTGTGCTGGTAGTAGAAGGTAAGGATGAAAAAGAACTTTTAAGAGAAGAAAGTGAAAAATGGATAAACTTGTCTATAGAAAAACATATAAAAATGTATATGGAAGATGGATTAGATAAAAAGGAAGCTATAAAAAAAGTAGCTAAGGATAGAAAACTTTCCAAATCTGAAGTTTATAAACATTCTTTAAGTCTATAATTAAAAAATAACAATAAGTCTAAAATCTGTACATTTTCCATTAAATATCGTCAATAAATACAGAATATAACTGATAAATTATTAAAATAACAGCTAATTTTATTAAAAATTTATAATGCCTCTGATATAAATTTCATATATGTGTTGAGGTATATACCAATTTAATGGTATAATAGAAACATGTTGTTCGCAAATTTGAGTTTTTTAGAGTTATAAGAGGCTTAAATTTGTAAGCTATTAAATATTTTACGAGGGGGTAGAGAAATTTTGAATAAAAGAACCTTATCTGTTGCAATTGCATTAACTTTGGCATTGTCAACAGGGGCAAATGTTTTAGCCGCGCCAGGTGCATCAAGTTCATCGACTTCATTAGAGCAGGTTAAACAACAAAAGCAGGAATTGGAAGTTAAAGCTGAAAAAATGGACAACCAAATAACACAAACTGTGAATGACTTAGAAAATAACAAAAAAAGTATTGCCTTAGTTTCTAATGATATAAAACAAACTCAAGCTAATATAGATTCTGCTCAAGCTAGTATAGAAAGCCAGCAGAAAGTATTCAATCAAAGAGCAAAGGCTATGTATACAAATAACATGAGTAGTTACCTGGGAGTAATATTAAATGCAAATAATTTAAACGATTTTATATCCAGAGTAGGTAATGTTGAAAAAGTAATGAGTTCTGACAAGAACGTTATAGGGAATTTAAAAGATAAAAAAGAGCAATTAGCTAATGGAAAAGAAAAATTAAGTAGTGAAAATAATAAGCTATTGGCACTAAAGTCAGAAAATGAAAAAAAGTTGGCCAAGCTTAATAGTGATAAAGAAAGTGCAAAAAATGTAATAGCATCTTTAGATGCACAAGAAAAATCTTTAGAAATTGCTAATCAAGCGACTCTAAAAGCAGTTGCTTCAGCTGCAAGTAACGTTCAACAAAGTGCTTCAAGAGGAGGAAGTTCTATAGCATCATCTGATGCAGTAGTAGCATATGCTTCTAACTTTTTAGGAGTTCCATATGTATATGGAGGAACATCTCCTTCAGGGTTTGATTGTTCAGGATTGGTTCAATATGTATATGCAAACTTTGGAATTACTTTGCCAAGAACTTCAGAGGAACAGCAAAATGTGGGTACACCTGTATCAAGAGATGGGCTTAAGCCGGGAGATTTAGTTTTCTTTGGCTCTCCAGCATATCATGTAGGAATGTATGTAGGTGATGGTCAGTTTATTGAAGCACCACGTACTGGACTTTCAGTTAGAATAGCAGCTTTAGATAACAGATCAGATTTTACAGGTGGCAGAAGAGTTAGATAGTAATTTAATCACATATTATTTTAAATATAAGTATACATACATAGTTAAATTCATTTTGTACTTGAGAATTTAGCTATGTTTTTATTTTACAGATATAAACATCAAGTGATTCTTAGGTTCAGATGGAGTTTGCTTATAAGGATAACTTTCTCCAGCTGAACATTAGAAGAACTTATCCAGGCGCGTAGCAGTGCTTATCCCCCACTTTGATAGAAGATGGGGGTGTTAGCAATGGTAGCGATCGGATAAAAGATACAATGTAGTAAATAGAGAACAGAAAGCTTTCCAAATGTGAATTTTATAAGAATTTTTAGGCCTATAGTTAGAAAATAAAGGCAGGGTTAAAATTTATACGCTTTTTATGAAGTATTGTTAATAAAGGCAAAACATAATTGATAAATTATTATAATAATAGTCGATTTTATTAAAAACTAGCAATGCTTCTTATATAAATTTTCTATACGTGTTGAGATACATACCAGTTTAATGTTATAATAAACATGCGTTACTTGAAAATCTCAGTTTTTTGAGGTTGTAAAAAGATTAAATTTGTAAGCTATTAAATATTTTACAAGGAGGTAGAGAAGTTTTGAATAAAAGAACCTTATCTGTTGCAATTGCATTAACTTTGGCATTGTCAACAGGGGCAAATGTTTTAGCCGCGCCAAGTACGTCAAGTTCATCGACTTCATTAGAGCAGGTTAAACAACAAAAGCAGGAATTAGAAGTTAAAGCTGAAAAAATGGACAACCAGATATCACAAACTATGAATGACTTAGAAAATAATAAAAAGAGTATTGCTTCAATTTCTAATAACATAAAACAAACTCAAGCTAATATAGATTCTGCCCAAAAAAATATGGAAAATCAGCAGCAAGTGTTCAATCAAAGAGTAAAGGCTATGTACACAAATGGAATGAGTAGTTACCTGGGAGTAATATTGAATGCAGATAATTTAAATGATTTTATATCTAGGGTAGATAATATTAAAAAAGTAATGGGTTTTGATAAGAATGTTATAGGAAATTTAAAAGATAAAAAAGAGCAATTAGCTAATGGAAAAGAAAAATTAAATAATGAAAATAATAAGCTGTTGGCATTAAAGTCAGAAAATGAAAAAAAGTTGGCCAAGCTTAATAGTGATAAAGAAAGTGCAAAAAATGTAATAGCATCTTTAGATGCACAAGAAAAATCTTTAGAAATTGCTAATCAAGCGACTCTAAAAGCAGTTGCTTCAGCTGCAAGTAACGTTCAACAAAGTGCTTCAAGAGGAGGAAGTTCTATAGCATCATCTGATGCAGTAGTAGCATATGCTTCTAACTTTTTAGGAGTTCCATATGTATGGGGAGGAACGTCTCCTTCAGGGTTTGATTGTTCAGGATTGGTTCAATATGTATACGCCCACTTTGGAATTGATTTGCCTAGAACTTCACAGGAACAGCAAACTGTAGGTACATCTGTATCAAGAGATGAACTTCAACCAGGAGATTTGGTTTTCTTTGGTTCTCCAGCATATCATGTAGGAATATATGTAGGCGGTGGACAATTTATTAATGCACCTAAAACAGGAGATGTAGTTAAAATAGCATCTTTAGATAATAGATCAGATTTTACGGGTGGAAGAAGAGTTAGATAATAATTTAGTGACATATTGTTTTAAAATTTAAATATACATACATAGTTAAATCCATTTTATATTTAGGAAGTTTAGCTATGTTTTTTTCTTAATCTGTAAGTTCAATACAGAAAAGAAGACCTGCATTATAATTATAATGCAGGTTTTCTAAATAGTGATTATTTGCCTTCTCTTAATTCATTTAAGCAGCTTTTACAGATATTCTTACCTCTGTAATTTACAACATCTCTTGCGTCACCGCAGAAAATACATGCAGGCTCATACTTCTTTAATATAATTTGTTCACCATCTACATATATTTCTAAGGCATCTTTTTCAGCAATGTCTAAAGTTCTCCTTAATTCTATAGGAATGACAATTCTTCCTAGCTCGTCTACTCTTCTTACAACACCTGTTGATTTCATTAATTTTCCTCCTCTAATTCCATAATTCGACACGACTACAATTAAATAATAGCAAAAATTACATTAAAAGTCAATATAATTTCATAAAACATTTTACAAATTTCTAATCAAATTCCATCTAAAGTTAATATACTACCATAATATTCAAAAGTCAATAA
>DAIMMR010000163.1:0-8140 GCA_036720575.1 Clostridium sp. | reverse complement strand
CCTTTTTTATGAGTGCAATTTCTTTAACTAAATTTAAATTAACGGTTTTACCCTGCAAATTAAAATTTTCTAAAGCTCTTTCAGTATTAATACCAAAATAGGAAGAGGTTTTAATTTCCTTTTCTCCAAGTAAATCTTTTTCTACTCTAAAGTTCACATTTTACCCTCCTTAAGTTAATAACTAAAATTTAACTTACTAATATTTTATAACAAAACAGCTCAAAATAAAATAGAATGTAATTTTAGAGAGAAATATCAAGAGATTCTAAGGTTCAGGTGGAGTTTGCTTATAAGGAATACCTTTTCTCCATCTGAACCTTAGAAGAACTTATCCAGGCGCGTAGCAGTGCTTATCCCCCACTTTGAAGAAGATGGGGGTGTTAGCAATGGTAGCGATCGGATAAAAATAAGCACTTAAATTTAATTAAGTACTTATTTCAAGAGGTATAGAAGTATTAATATTTACCAATCCCAGTCATCAAAATCTAGTGGAAATATAATTGGGAATATGAATGGAGAATATGGCATTCCGTATCTGCGTCTACGTCTGCGCCTTCTTCTCCTTCTTCTTCCACGTTGTCTGTATAGATCATCTCCTGATTCAGCAAAATCATCCTCTTCATCCATCATTTCTGGATTGTAGGGGCAGTTATATACAGGGCAGTAATAAGCAGGAGAAGAAGCATAAGTATCTTCATCAGCACGATCATAATACTGGATGTTTTCTTCCTTATCCTTTGCGTTATTTTGATTGGTATTCATTTAATGCCTCCATAAAATTTATTATATTATTATAGTATGATGAAAGGAAAAATTTGTTACAGAAAATTTTACTATGGAGTTTTACGAATTTTATTATAATATTAATAAAAATTATTCGTGATTTTCTGTTGACTGTAACATACAATTTTGATACCATATTGTAGGAGGGATGCTACTTGAAAGAAAAATATGATGTAATAATAGTTGGAGCTGGTCCTGCGGGAATATTTACTGCTTTAGAAGTTACAAAGCTTAACAAAAATCTAAGTGTACTTATAATTGATAAAGGCAGAAATATAGAGGATAGGAAGTGTCCGGCTAGGATAAGTGGAAAGTGTGTAAATTGCAATCCATGTGGTATTACTTCTGGCTGGTCGGGTGCAGGAGCTTTTTCTGATGGAAAACTTTCTTTGAGTCCAGAAGTTGGAGGAAGAATTTTAGAATATTTTTCAGAAGATGAGTGTAAAAAATTAATAAAATATTGCGATGATATATATTTAAGTTTTGGAGCTAATAAGGTTGTATATGGATTAAACAATGAAAATATAGATAAGATAAAATATGAAGCAAGCAAATATAATATTCGTCTTATACAGTGTCCTGTTAGGCATCTGGGAACAGAATTAGCCTATGAGGTACTAAAAAAAATGTATTATCATCTTTTAGACAATACAAATACTGAATTTAGTGAACTTACTATAGTAAATGATATATTAGTTGAAGATGGTAGTGTTGTTGGAGTTTGTGTGGAAAACAAAGATGGTAAGAAAAGGATTTTTGCAGATAAGGTAGTAGTTGCTCCAGGGAGGAGCGGTGCCGAATGGTTTTCAAATCAATCTAAAAAGTTAAAGCTGAAAACTACAAACAATGCTGTAGATATAGGTGTCCGGGTTGAGGTACCAAATTCAATAATGGATCATTTGACTAAAGATTTGTATGAAGCAAAACTTGTATATTATTCAGATACTTTTGATAATAAAGTTAGAACTTTTTGTATGAATCCAGGTGGTGTAGTATCAGAAGAGCATTATGATGGTACTATAGCAGTTGTAAATGGACATAGTTATGAAGAGAAAGAGTTGAAAACAGAAAATACAAACTTTGCAATGCTTGTTTCTACATCGTTTACAAAACCGTTTAACCAACCTATAACTTATGGTAAGTATATTGCAAAACTTGGGAATATGCTTACTGGGAATGGTATAATGGTACAAAGATTGGGAGATTTATTAAATGGAAGAAGAACAGATTATTCAAGACTTAAAAAATCTACTACTATTCCAACTTTAAAATCAGCAGTACCTGGAGATTTGAGTTATGTTTTGCCTCAGAGATATCTTACATCCATAGTTGAAGCATTAAAAGCCTTTAACAATGTAGCACCAGGTCTTTATAGTAAAAACACACTTTTGTATGGTGTAGAGGTGAAATTTTATTCGAGTAAATTTGAGACAAATAATAAATTTGAAACTCCTATAAAGAATTTATATGCTATAGGAGATGGTGCAGGTATAACAAGAGGACTTATGCAGGCTTCAGTAACCGGTGTAGTAGTTGCTAGAGATATAGTTAACAAATAATTATAAATTATTATATATTATTTTAAAAGATTTGGGTTATACAAAAAAAGGGGAGGAAATTCTCATGTCAGTATTTATTGTTTTAGGATCCCAGTGGGGTGATGAAGGAAAAGGAAAAATGACAGATTACCTTGCAAAAGGGGCAGATGTTGTTGTTAGATTTCAAGGTGGGAATAATGCAGGTCATACAGTTGAAGTAGGTGATAAGCAATACAAACTTCATCTTGTACCATCTGGAATATTGTATAAAGATAAGATAAATATAATAGGTAATGGAGTAGTACTTGATCCAAAAGCTTTATTTGAAGAAATGAATTATTTGAAAGATTTAGGAGTAGATATATCACCTAAAAATTTGATAATAAGTGATAGAGCTCACCTTATTATGCCTTACCATAAGATATTGGATGGCATAAAAGAGAGAGCAAGAGGTAAAAAAGATATAGGAACTACAGGAAAAGGAATTGGACCATGTTATACAGACAAGATGGAAAGAAGTGGCATAAGGGTTTGTGACCTTATGCACCAAAATGTATTTAGGGAAAATCTAAAAGAAAATTTGAAGACAAAAAATGATATTATAACCAAAGTTTATGGAGAAAAGGCTTTGAATTTTGATACTATATATAATGAATATGTTGACTATGCAAAGAAGTTAGCTCCTTATGTTAAAGATATATCTGTAGAAGTATATAATAGTATAAAAGCTGGCAAAAAAGTATTATTTGAGGGTGCACAGGGTACTTTGCTAGATATAGATTATGGAACTTATCCTTATGTTACATCTTCAAGCACTATTGCTGGTGGAGTATGTATTGGTTCAGGAATAGGACCTACTATGATAACAGGAGCAGTAGGTATTGCAAAGGCGTATACTACAAGAGTAGGAAAAGGACCTTTTCCTACAGAACTTTTTGACAAAACAGGAGAATGGATTAGGGAAAATGGTCATGAATATGGAGTTACTACAGGAAGAGCTAGAAGATGTGGATGGCTAGATCTAGTAATACTTAAGACTAGCAGCAGAGTTTCTGGACTTACAAGCTTTGCTATTACAAAAATAGATACTTTAGCAGGACTTGAAAAGGTAAAGATGTGTACAGGATATAAGTTTAATGGAAAAGTTATAGATTATATACCTGCAAGTTTAGAAGATTTAGCTAAATGTGAACCTGTATATGAAGAATTTGAAGGTTGGGGCAGAGAAATAGAAAATGCCAAAACTTATGACGAGTTACCACAGAATGCTAAAAAATATTTAAGTAGAATAGAAGAATTTACGGGAACAAAGGTATCTATAGTATCTGTTGGCCCAAGAAGAGATCAGACAATAGATGTAAGTGAAATATAAAATTAAACTTATCACCTTTAAATAAATTTATAAAATTAAATTTATTTAAAGGTGAATTTTTTATCCGATCGCTACCATTGCTAACACCCCCATCGCACACAGCGAAAGCGACTATCAAAGTGGGGGATAAGCACTACTACGCGCCTGGATAAGTTCTTCTCCTAAAGGATAACGTATTCTAAGTGCTAAAGACACTAAGAATACTGTTAATAAGGTTCAGCTGGAGAAAGTCATCCTTATAAAGCAAACTCCATCTGAACCTAAGACTCACTTGATCTTTAGCAATTTTGTTCTATAGAAAAAATGAAAATTATATTATAATATAGATGTGATGAAAATGCATAAGGTGAGGAGGGTAAATAAAATTGGAAAAGGTAGTTACTGAAAAAGAATACGAAGTCCAATACTATGAAATAGATTTTAGAAAGAAATTGCTTGTAACAAGTCTTATGAACTATTTTGAAGATGTATCTACAAAACAATCAGAAGACATAGGAGGAGGACTTGATTATTTAAAACAGACTGGAGTAGCCTGGGTACTGTATAAATGGGATATACATATTAATAGGTATCCTCGTTATGGTGAAAAAATAACAGTTAAAACTAAACCATATTCCTTTAGAAAGTTTTATGGATATAGGATTTTTAAGGTTTTAGATGATAAGGGAAATGTCATTGCATCAGCCAATTCAATATGGCTTCTTATAGATAAAGAAAAGCGTAAAGTAATCAGGATAACTGAAGATATGTATAAAATGTATGGTGTAGCTGAAAATGAGATAAAACCGTTGATTATTAAAAAGATAAAGTTACCAGAACAGTTTGATATAGAAAAAAGTTTTAATGTAAGGTACAGTGACATAGATACCAACAGGCATGTCAATAATGTTAAGTATGTAGATTGGATTGTGGAAACTATACCTCTTGACATAGTACTTAATTTTACTATAAAAAATCTAAATATAACTTATGAAAAAGAGGCATTATATGGAGAAAAAATAAAAATATATACCGACCTACAAAAGAAAGATAATAGTTATATATCTCTGCATAAGATAGTGGATCAAGAGGAAAAAGAATTATCAGTGATAGAAGCAGTTTGGGAAAAGAATGAAGAATAAAAAGCAGAGAGAAAGGCTGATGAATTATGTTTCAGCAGCACTTTTCCCTGCAGTAAATCCTGAACTCCAGGCCCATTGTAAATTAAAACCACCGCAGTCACCGTCCACATCCAAAACTTCTCCTGCCAAATATAGATTTTTTATTTTTTTCGATTCCAAAGTAATGTTGTCTACTTGGGATGTGTCTACTCCTCCACAGGTAACTTGAGAATTTTTGAAGGAATTAGTATCATATACTGTAAATTCCCAGGATTTGAGCAAGTGACATATATTCTTTTTTTCCTGCCAATTTAATTCGCTGCATGATTTATGAATATCTTCAATGGACGATTCTCTTAAAAGGATAGGTATGATTTTTTTATTTATTACTCCTATGAAGGAGTCGAATATACTTCTGTAACCAAAAGTTCCCCAACGATTTTCTAGGAATTCTACTAAATCCTCTTCTTCAAAATCTGGAAGCATGTCAATTTTAATCTTAACGGACTTTTTACTAAATAAATTACAGGAGGCTATACGACTTATCTCAAGTATAGGTGGCCCTGATATTCCGTAATCTGTAAATAATATTTCTCCATATTCTCTTTTTTGTATTATATTATCAACAACTATGTATACATACCCATTGAATTTTACTCCTGATAGGGCTTTTAAATGATTATAGCTTAATTTCAACTGTACAAGGCTAGGAAGAGGAGGTATTATACTGTGTCCAAGGTTTTTACATAGGGCAAATCCCGAACCGTCAGATCCTGTATTAGGGGCAGATTTGCCACCTGTACATAATATTAGTTTATTACATTCATAAATTTGATCATTACAGTATATTTTAAAGGATTTTTTATTAAAGGCTATATTATTGACTTTGGAATTTAAATAAACAGGTATATTTCGATCTTCAATAGCCATTTTTAATATATCTAGTACGGAGGATGATTGAAGAGAGAGGGGATACATCCTTCCGTTTTCCAAAGTTGTAATTGGAAGACCTAGTGAATTAAAAAAGTTTATCGTGTCGTCAAGGGAAAAACTATTTAAGACACTTTCAAAAAAGTGAGTATTCTTACTGTGATATCTACAAAAATCTATATTTTTATTAGTTATATTACATCTACCATTTCCAGTTGATAATATTTTATTTCCTATTCTACTTTTAGATTCTAAAATTGCAGTGTCTTTTCCTCTGTCTTTTGCCGTAATTGCAGCCATGATACCAGAAGCACCTGCACCAATTACTATGATTTCATGAAACATGTAGATACATCTCCTATTTAACAAAATTCATTTACAGATATATTTTAACTTACTTGTACTTTTTTTAATACAGTTTGCAAAAAAATATATATTTAACTGCAGTTTGTAATATAATAAAAACAGCGCTATAAACGTGAACGAGTTAAATTTTCATCTCTATAACATTATATATTTTATAAAAAGGAGTGTTATCTAAATGGAAGCTGCTAATTTTCTATACTATAAGAACTGGGTAGTAGTTGGCGACGTGTCTAATGAAGAAAAATATGCTTTTAAAATATTAAGTTCTCTTAAGGGTGCAATGTATAATGCAGAGGGAGTGAATCCTAGGGATGCTAGTGGGAAGGTACACAAATTTTTAAGCGAAATACCTTTTAAAGTAGATGTACTTGATTTGTGCATAAATCCTAAGACTGGTATTGATATAGTTAAAAAAGCTTTTGAGATTGGCATAAACAAAATATTAATACAGCCAGGTGCAGAAAGTGAGGAAATATTAAATTTCTGCAGTAACAATGCAATTGATGCAGTAAAAGGATGTGCACTTGTAGAACTTACGAAAAAACATAAAGTTTAGGGGGATTTTTATGCTTAAAATATATGCAGTTTCTGACTCTATAGGTGAGACTGCAGAACTTGTTGCTAAAGGTGCTGCTAGTCAATTTTATTCAGAGATAGAAGTACATAGGGTACCTTATATAAAGAGTTATGAGGGTGTAAATGAATTTATAAATGGGTTAGAAAGCAAAGAAAATATCATGGTTATATCTACAATAGTCCTTGTAGAAGTAAGAGAGTTTCTAGTTCAAAGGTGTGTAGAATGCGGTATTCCCATAAATAATATTTTAGGACCTTGCATAAGTATGGTATCAAGGATGCTAAATAAAATACCTGAATATAGGCCAGGAGCTGTATGGGAAATAGATTCTGAGTATTATAAAAAGGTAGAGGCAGTGGAATTTGCTATAAAGTATGATGATAGCAAGGATAATTCAGGAATAAAATATGCGGATGTTGTTCTTTTAGGCCTTTCTAGAACTTCTAAAACGCCACTTTGTATGTACCTTGCAAATAAGGGAATAAAAGCTTTAAACATACCGCTTATGCCCGAGGTACCTGTGCCAGAGGAGCTGTTTGACATTGATAGAAAAAAGATTGTAGCTCTTACTATAGATCCAGTGCACTTAATAGAAGTAAGAAAACATAGAATAGATAGATACAATACTATATCTAATAGGTTTAAGTATGCAAATGAAGAAAGGGTTCTTCAGGAACTGGAATTTTCAGATAAGGTTATAAGAAGATTAAGGTGTAAGGTAATAGATGTGACAAAAAGGGCAATAGAGGATACAGCATTAATTGTAATGGAATATATAGGATACATGGAATCAAAAGGTTATTAAAGTACAAATTTTATTATAAGAAAGCTGTTTTTTTGCTTTTAGATTCAAAATTATATAAGAAATTTAAAATTATAAAATTTACCTAATACGTTGATACATAGGGAATTGTGAAGAAAAGTTCAAAGATGTCCAATAAAATATCACAAAAAAGTATTGACACTTTACAAAAAATTTTGTATTATAGTGTATGTCAGGTCGTCAGGTACGACTTAATAAAACAGTATAAGGCCCCTTGGTCAAGTGGTTAAGACACCACCCTTTCACGGTGGTAACAGCAGTTCAAGTCTGCTAGGGGTCACCAAGAGTAAGTATATGTGGGCGCATAGCTCAGCTGGGAGAGCATCTGCCTTACAAGCAGAGGGTCATAGGTTCGAGCCCTATTGTGCCCACCACATATGGCTCAGTAGCTCAGCTGGTTAGAGTGCCGGCCTGTCACGCCGGAGGTCAAGGGTTCGATCCCCTCCTGAGTCGCCATTATCTATGGTTATGCATAGAGTTGATTTTTAAGTTTAACTTAAAGAGAAGTCTACACTTAAGATGAGGGTTACTTGTTTAAGTTAAAGCTCTTAACTTATGCTGTGTAGTAATAGTTAAAGATTTGCATTGACAATTAAATAAGGCCCCTTGGTCAAGTGGTTAAGACACCACCCTTTCACGGTGGTAACAGCA
>DAIMMR010000162.1:0-8186 GCA_036720575.1 Clostridium sp. | reverse complement strand
AGAAAATTATCCTTATTTGATATTTGAACTTTGAACTTTGTTCTTTAAAAAAATTGTTTCGCAATTTTTTTAAATTGCGAAAGTTGAGTTGATAATTGTTGTGGCATAAATAACTTTACTTTATGAGGTGAAAAAAATGGATGAATCAGAACTCAGAAATTTATTAAAAAATATTAAAGACAACAAAATAGGGGTGGAAGAAGGAGTTGAAAAACTAAAGGATCTTCCATTTAAAGATTTAGGGTATGCTATGGTAGATAACCATAGAGAGATACGGGTTGGCTACCCTGAAGTAATATATTGTGAAGGTAAAACTGTAGATCAGGTAAAGGGAATTGTTGAGTTTATGCTTACCAAGGACAATAATATATTGGGAACTAGAGCTAGCAAAGAAATGTATAAAGCTGTAAAAGAAATTTGCCCTTATGCAAAGTATAATGAATCAGGGAGAACTATAACTATAGTAAAAAACTCTAAAGAGAAGACAGAATCATATATAGCTATAGTTACGGCAGGAACATCAGATATACCTGTAGCAGAAGAGGCTTTTGAAACTGCTAATATTTTTGGAAATAAAGTAGAAAAGATTTTTGACGTAGGTGTAGCGGGAATACACAGGATGTTTAGTAAATTAGATATTATAAGAAAAGCTAAAGTAATTATAGTAATTGCAGGTATGGAAGGTGCACTTGCTAGCGTCATAGGAGGTCTTGTTGATAAACCTGTTATTGCAGTGCCTACAAGTGTGGGATATGGAGCAAGTTTTGGAGGAGTAGCTGCTCTTCTTTCAATGCTTAACAGTTGTGCTAGCGGAGTAAGTGTAGTAAATATTGATAATGGATTTGGGGCAGGATATATTGCTAGTATTATAAACAAGCTTTAGATAAACAGAGTTCTTGGCATCAGATGGAGTTTTGACTCCACCTAATGGTTATTAACAGACCCTTTTTAGTTAATTATTTATTTCAAATACCTTATCTAATCGTGTCATATTAAAAATTTTCATAACATCTGCATTTCTAACTGAATAAAGTTTAAAGCTTCCATTCATACTTTTACATTTTTTGTAAATTGAGACTAAAACGCCAAGTCCAGTACTATCAATAAAGGTACATTTAGTAAAATCCAATGAAAAATTTTTTTCCCCTTTATCTATTAGAGAATTAAGTTTTTGTCTAAGATCATCTGCTTCGTCAACAGCAAAGTTTTCTGGTATTTCAATATTTAAATCCTTCATTTTAAATCACCTCAAATTGTAAATTTTTCTACAAGATTGTTTAAGGATACGGCTAATGCACTAGATTCCTCAGCACTAGCTGCCACATTTTCAATTGCTGAGTTTTGTTCTTCGGCAGATGCGGCAACTTCTTCACTGCTAGCTGCAGTGTTTTCAGTAATAGTGGCAACTGTATTAATAAGATTTACTATTTTATCAGAAGTAGCAACTTCATCTTTTGTAACATCTACTATTTCATTTACGTTGTTTGATATTTGATTTACAGCGTCTATGATGCTTACAAAAGATTTATCGGCATCTTTTGCTATTACTACACCAGATTCGACTGCATCTTTGCTGGAATTCATGTTTTTTACAGCTTTGGTTATTTCATTTACCATTTCGCTTACCAATGAAGATATTTCATTTGCTCCAGTGTTAGTTTCTTCTGAAAGTTTACGAACTTCTTCTGCCACCACTGTAAAGCCCTTCCCGTGTTCTCCGGCTCTAGCTGCTTCAATAGCTGCGTTTAGCGCTAGTAAGTTAGTTTGAGATGAAATGCTGTTTATGGTATCAATAATTCCACTTACTTTTTTGGAAAGTTCCTGCAGGACTTGTAAAGTAGTTTCTGTTGCAGTTGATGATTTACGGATATTTTCAATAGCATCAACTGTATTTTCAATTTTATTTCTTCCTTCTTCTGCAGTGTCCATGGTATGTTTGGAATTCTTTTTAGCTGTGAGTGCCCTATTTTGAGATATTTGAACCAAGCTTGACAGTTGAACCAAAACTTCTGATACTTCTACAATAGAGCTATTCTGAGTTTCAGCATCCTTTGCAACTTTTTCTATAGTGCCAGCCATTTGTTCTGTCGTAGAACTTATTTCCTCATTAGAAGAGGCTAGTCCTTCTGAAGAAGCAGTCAAATTTTCTGAAGCCTCTCTGACATTATGTATTGTATTATGCTGATGTTCAATCATTTTATTAAAGTATTCGCCTAAGGTCTGCAATTCGTCTTCTGTACTTATTTCAGACCTTACAGTTAAGTTACCATCGCCAGCTTTGGACATTAAACTTTCCAATTGTTTAATTGGATTTATTATATCTCTTATAGAAAATCTATAGGCTAAAAATATTGCAATAAGTAAAGATAATATAGCTATTATAATTGTAAAATTTCTAATACTTGAAGCAGGAGACATATATGTGCCGTAGTCAGCTTCTACCGCTATAATCCAATTATTATTGGAAACAAATTTTCCAAACTTACGTGATCCGTTATAGCTATAGTATCCTTCAGAAGTTCCACTTGATTTAGCTTCATTTATTAAAGATTTTAATTGGTTGTTAGTGCTATTTAAAATATTCTCTTTAAATACTTTATCTGTTTTAGGATGGGAGATAATAAGCCCATCTTTATTAATCATATATGCATATCCAAAGTTACCTAATTTCACGTTAGATACTCCATTAAAAGGTATTAGTCCGATTAATGTACCTACAACTTTATTGTCAATTTTTAAAGGATATGCAATTCCTATTACAGGTTTGCCTGTAACTTTTGATATTAAAACAGTTTTTTTATCAGTGTTTTTAGAGCCTTCTAAAGCGTCTTTGACGTAGTCTCTGTTACTATAGTTAACGTTATAATTTTCACTTGAGTCACTAATAATTCCTTTAGCTGATGAATTTGTGATAACTAAACTTTCTATTATACTACTGTTTTCTTTTTGTATTTTTTGTAGATAATTATAGACTTCATTATTGTAAGTGGTATCGCCTGAGGCAGTTTTTGCCATACGATCATCAGAACTTAAAATTTTAATATACTTGTCTACTGAATCTATTTTTTCATCTATAGACTGCACTGTTTGACTTGAAGTGCTTCTTAATTGGTTTTCAATTGTATTTTGCAATAAATTAGAAGTCCTAATATAAGAGAAACTTCCTAAAATAATAAGAGGAACAGTTATAAATACAAAGAACATTAAACCTAATTTATTTTTTAAACTTTTTTTCATTAAAATACCTCCAAACTTTAATACTCTTTTTTAATTACTAAAACTCCCATCTTCGGTAAAAATGGGAGATAAATAAATTTTGTACTTTGGATAAGTTTTTTCAAACAATTATAATGATGAATGTTATTGTTATTTTCTAGCTAGCCAAGGATTTTTCTATAATTAGGGTATTTTGTTTTAATTCAATATGATCTGAAAGATTCTTAATGAGAAATAATCCTCTTCCTCTATCCTCTAGTATATTTTCATTATCTAATTGTTTGTTAATTATTGTATCTTTAAATCCGGTACCACAATCCCTAATTTCAAATTGAACATTTGAATCATCATATATATATTTTAAATAAATAGGTTTGTCCATGCTCATATTGTTACCATGCTTAAAAGCATTGGTTAAAGCTTCTGTAAGTATTAGCTTAATATCAAAATTGTACTTTGAAGCATTTAACTCAGCAGTGATTTTATCGATAACCTGTTTATGCTTGGACAAACCATATAAAACAAATTCATTACTTTTCATATCTATCCTCCAAAATCATTTTATTTCCAAAGCAATTATTGTACTGTCATCTTTTAATGCTCCGGTTTCATTGATTATGTTATTTAATTTAGCTTTCAAGTAAGTTATAAATTCAGTTAATGTGTGTGATTTAAGATAACTTTTTCTGATTTCATCATCATTAAATATGAAATCTAACCCATCCGTAGGGAAATAAAATCTATCACCTTCTTTAAAGTAAATTACATTTTTATCAAATACTGCATCTTGAAACATCCCTAGAAAAGGACCTTTAACTATGAATTCTTGTGGATTGCAGTTGCTTTTTTGAAACATAAACTGGTTTATTCCAGCACCTGCTACTCTTGCTTCATTTTTCTTAAAATCTAAACTAAAACAGCAAGCAGCAATGTAGTGGTTATCACTTAAATAGTCAGCAATTTTTTTATTTAAAATCTTAACTATTTCAAGTGGATCATAGCTTATTAAAATTGCCTCACGAAATAAAACAAAGAAGGCTAGCACGTTAAGAGCTGCTGTAATTCCTTTGCCGCTAACATCTCCAATTATTCCAAGAACTAAATCTTTATTGACTTTGTATAACCTAAAAAAGTCTCCACTTACTGTTTTAGCAGGCATGTACAGACTTTCTAATTGAAGTTTTTCAGGTATAGGAGATGTGCCTTCGATGTATTTTCTTTGAAGCTTGGAGGCTTCATTTAGTCTCCTTTTCATATCAGAAATATTTCTAATTATTGCTTGAATTGCGGGGCTGCCTTTATACATTAAATAACTTGCTGATATTTCCACATCTATTAGGGTATTACCATAACGGACAATTTTATAGTCAGATATGGATTTAGATTTTTTACATTCTAATATCTGTTTCATCCTTCTATGAGCAGTTTTTACAAATTCTTTTGATATATATTTATAGATATTTTCTCCAATGATTTTATTATAGTCTGTACCTACTAGATTACAGGCCTTGTGATTTGCCAGTACAATTTTACTATCTACTGTTATAATGATTGCTTCTGGTGAAAGATTAACGATTTTGCGGTATCTTTCCTCACTTTCTCTAATTTTAGTTAATAATATTTTTCTTTTGGTAATATCCTTTAATTGTTCTACAACGAATATAACTTCCTCTGAATGATTTAATACAGGATTGTAAGTGCAGTCCATGAATTTGTTGCACTCTGGAAAATACTTTTCTATTTTTATTATCTTTTTAGTTCTAAGTGCTTCTTCTACACCGCAGTCTTTGCACTTTTCTTTCATATTTAAAATTTCAAAACACCTTTTATCTTTAACTTCATCTTTAGTTTTTTTATAAAAATTATATCCAGCTTCATTAAAAAATAGAATTCTACCATTGGAGTCAAACACCTTTATAATATCAGTAATACCTTTTAAGACTTCTTCTAAAATCCATAAGTTATAATTCCCTTTATTTGCTTTACGTTTAGTAAAGCGTTTTAAACTATCTGGGTAAAGTGTTTCTTTGTGATAAAGTTCACTTTTTCTTGATTTATAGTTCAAAGTATACCACCTCTGTACACATTAAATAATAAAAATAATTTTTCAAGATTATGGTACTGAATACTACCAACATAAATGATATATTCTAATGATACAATAATTATATGTTTTTTTAAAGCTATATTGTATTTATTCAACTTTCGCACATATAAAATTTTGACTTAATATAAAAAATTACGACATAATTTTTTTAGTTGAGAATTGAGAGTGGAAAGAGGAGAGTTAATGTGGATTTTTTTCGTTACACTACAAAAAACTTTTGATTAAATTTTGATGGCTCGTTTTGCTAAGGCAAAACATTGCTGACTTATATAATTTAAAGATTTTTGCGATAGCTAAAAATCAACCTTCACTCTCAACTCTCAATTTTCAACTCTCAACTCAAAAAGCTTTGCTTCGCAAAGTTTTTAAACTGCGAAAGTTGAGTTATAATTTTATTAAACAAAGCAATTTTTATACCAACTTTTGTAATAAGTTCACTTAATTGTAAAATTTTCATATAAGCCCATGTTTAGAATAAAAGTTTGTCATATACATATTTCAGAATATAATTCAATTTCAAAAGAGATTTGTTAGCTTTTTTATTGTAATTGGAGCACTTGCCGATAAAACTACATGACCTACTTTTATAAAAATAACAGTAAAGAATCTATGTAAATATTGAGTTTATTTACATAGATTATATTTTGATAACAGATCAAATAGAGTGGTATCATAATGATAAAAATTGTGATCTATTATCAGCATGATACCATATTTTTATCATTATGACAATAGATCACATCTTTTCCCATTTCATAAATATTGTGTTGTATGCACTTTTATAAAAAGAATTAACAGTATATAATATAAAAGCATTAGTGGAAACATAACTAAAAGAGTTATAATCTTAGATACACTATAACCATCTTCTTTTACTGAATTTGCATTTGAATTATGACATATAGTTTTAAATTTCAATTTTTTCATGACATCACATATAATAGTATTAATAGAATACTTATGTTTATCTATAACATTTTAATTTCGTTTAATTGCTTCATGATAACACTGTATTTCGATATGAATTGGTTCATCAAACTAATTATACCACAAAGCTAAAATCAGCTTTAGTTTAAATTATAAATTTTTATAATTAGTGCATGAATTTTATTAAATAATAATATAGATAATATAGTAATACTATAGGTTTTCTAAGTTGAAGCTAGATTTATATATAATTCAACTTTCGCAGTTTAAAAATATTGCAAAGCAACTTTTCAGAGGACAATTGACAGAGGACAGAGGACAATGAAGGTGAGTTTTCCTCCTTACGTCAGAAAACTAATTTATTTTTAAGCTTGTTTTGCTAATGCAAAAAAGCTTCAAATTTATATAAGTCAGCAATATTTCGCTTTAGCGAAATGAGTCATTAAAAATTTAATTAAAGATTTTTCGTAGTGCAGCGGAGAAAAATCCTCCTTCACTGTCCTCTGTCAATTGTTATCTGTCCTCTCAAAAATATTACTTCGGAAAGTTTTTATATTAAGTCAAAATTTTATATGTGCGAAAGTTGAGTATATAACAATAGATTATTAGCAATTAAAAGTTATGTTCGAGTTAAGAATGAGCGAAGAGTGAATGAGATTTTTCTTCACCATGTTGCGAAAATCTTAAATTTGAGGCAGGGTGATAAATATTGTCCCATAGAAAAATAATTGAAGATTATTATTGTGATGTAAATAATTTAGCAGAGCTATTATCTAAATTAACTAATTCCTACAGACTGCTAATAGGTGGAGCTGGAGAATTAAATTCTATAGCAGGAGTGCATAAAGGTGAAGTTAAAGATTCTTTAAAGAGAGTGTATAAGCTTGGAAATGTAATTGATAAAGTTGTGGATACATTAAAGGATTCTACTGAAGTATACTCAGAATACTGTAAACTTACTACTGAAGTTATAAAAGAAAAAATGCAAATTAAATATGTGGAAACAGAAATAGATGAAGAATTGTTTCTAAATAATTTAGATGATATGGATGAGGATGATGATACAAAAGGAGATTAAGTAAAATACACTTTTACTTAATCTCCTTTATAAAATGTGGTTATTTACTAAAATTAGAACTTCTTAAACCTATATTTACAAATCATAAGGTAAGAAAGTATTATGACAAGTAAAATGGTAAATTCTGCAGGAACAGGATGTCTAAATGTAATCAGACAATATAAAGCCATAAACATACCTGCAAAAGTTATTGGAATACCAAAAAATTGTCCATCAAAATCAGTAATATTAAATCTTGCCAGTCTATATGCTCCGCATATTGGTAATAATAATACTAACATATAACCTAATAATCCAAAAGTAGAAAAATTATAGATATTAAATGTAAGAACTGATGGGGCAACTCCAAAAGAAACTAAATCTGCAAGGGAATCCAGTTGTTTACCTAATTCACTGGATACTTTTAAAAATCTAGCAACTCTTCCATCATATCTATCGGCTAAACATGCAAGTAGTATAAATATACTGGCCCATAAATAATTTTCCTGAAAGGACATCATTAGAGACATTATACCACAACTAAGATTAGCAAACGTAAACGCATTAGGCACTGAACTTCTAGCTATTTTAGCCACTGTGACCACTCCTTAAAAATAACAAAATTAAATTATATTTCCTTAACTTACTAAAAAGTATATAATTGCATAAGTTAATTATACCTCATTTTATGAAAATAGTTAAGTACATAGTCTGTGTCTTTTCTATGACAAACTTGTAAATTTTTTGTTAAAAACATACAAGAAACTTCAAATCACAACTAAAATCATTTTGGAAAAGTCTTTAATGTAATAAATAGGTCATACATTTTCTATTGAATATTTATCAAAAATATGTAAATATTACATGTATAAGCTATAA
>DAIMMR010000006.1:0-42517 GCA_036720575.1 Clostridium sp. | reverse complement strand
GTTTTAAAAGAGGAATTAATTACATTTTTAAGAATATTATGTAATGAGGTGATTAATATGAAACAAGAAGATATAAGCTGCATAGTAGATCATGAAAAATTAAAATTACATATAACATATATTATAATCATTAGTATAGCAGTTATAGCAATTTTTATAACAACGTCGTGTTATTGGAATATCAAATTTGTAGATGAAGTGTCTTTTGCAGTGGCAATATCATCAATAATATTATCAATAATTGCTATAATAGTGACAATAAATGGGGAACAGAAATCTAATAATACAAAGAACAAACTTGAAAATATATCTGATAATCTTGTAGACGTATCGCGAGAAACAAAGAGCAAATTTGAGGATGCATTTGATAATCTTGCAGATGTATCACAAGAAATAAATGTAGCAGCAAACAGACTGAATCAGATTAATGATATGAAATTTAAAATAGAAGAATTAAATAAGAATTTAGATGGAATGGATTCCAAAATTAATCATAAATTAAGGGATTTGGAATCCACGATGACTAGCTTAATAGGTAATGAAGCTAATAGTTTAGATAGTGAAGATAATGATAGTTATATTAAAACATTGAAAAACTTCTTAAAATATAGTAAAAATAATACAGATAAGAAAATTATTATTTGTACAATATATTGGATTAATTCAATAAGTGAGATAATAAAAACTAATAAAGATAAAAATTTAAAATTTAAGTATTGTGTTGAGCAATATAACCAATATCTCAATGATATTGGTGGAAATAAAAGTCTTCAATATTATTATTTAGGGGTGGCAACAGTATTTGCTAATAATGTTTGGGTTAAAAAGCATATATTAAATGAAATGGAAGAAACATATTATAATGAAAAGAGTATGCTGCAAAATCAAATAAAAAAAAGATCCAACAGCTAAAACAAAATAGACTAAATAGAGCAATATGCTGAAAACTTGCAAAGAAAATATAATTATTCAAATAGGGAATGGGTATAGATTTGTGCAAAAACCAAATCTATACCCATTATTTTTATATAAATAACCACTTTAATAAATAGAAACAAACTTTAAAGTTTTATAGTGCCATTTAAGCCCTTATTTGACGGCCAATGAATAATTCTGTTATTAAAATTAATCTCAACATGATCGTTCAAGACCTTAATACTCACATTTCGAGAATTATTTCTATGCTTTAATATATTAGCTAAACATATAGCTTTTTCCAGACCGTCTCCCCTTTGGTAGTTGCATACTTCATCTGGCTGAGCCATCCGGGAGCCATTATATATGGATACGTTAGACATATTCTCCAATACATTTATAACTTCATCTTCACTTAAGTTTTGGTACATATTAATTGAAACAGGATTTCGTTCTAAGGCTGCTTTGATAAAAGGATCCCATTCAGTCCTGGAAAAATCTCTTAAGGCGTAAAAAGCAAGATCTGCAGAAACGTTTGTGTCCCTAATAGATTCTAAATAGCTAACAATATCCTCCCTGCTCATTTCCACCGATAATTGTATTGGTTCTGTCTTAATAAAATTTTTATTCTTTCCAGGAAGCCTTGGGTCTATATTGCAAAATTCATATAATGAAGTTAAAATCTCCTTTAGAGGCATATTAGGGCAGTTAAGTTGATCCATTACACTGATAATATCCTTCTCATCATTAAAATCTACTTTGTGTTTTTTAAAGAATTCATCAAAGTTATTAAGGCATATCCTGTTTTGTATCGGTTCCTGAGAAAATTCATATTCATCAATCTCAGACAGCAATTTGTCCCTCGTACTTTTATTGATCTTAAAAGAGCTAGTATGCTCATACGCATAGGCCTTTTCAGCAGGAATATATCTGTGACCGCCGTGATACTCATGCTTAATCTGAAAGAATTTCTGAAAATGGCTCTCCTGCCTAAGAAAATTGCATAACATCTCATAATCTATGTCATGCACAAGGAATTTCTTGAGCTTTTTTTCAAAGTCCGTATATACCTCGTGATCTATGGTTGCTTCGGGATATACCACATGGACAAAACCTGTATTATGAGAAATAATTGTAATTTGTTCGTTTCGTATTGCTCTTTGAGCCTTTACAGTAAGTTCAGTACCGTTAAACCACATATTTTTAGTAACAATCCTTCTATTATTTGTTACTATTCCATTTTTCACATCTACAAAATTTTGTGAATGAAGTGGTGTTGCAAGCAGGTATATGTCTTTAAGTGGTATTTTACATATTATAAACAATGCAGCGGCATAAAGGGTAGATAAGGACACACATTCACCTGCACCTTTTTCGTAGCCTTTTTTGTATTTGAATGCATTCATTGCTTCTACAGTTTCAGTCTTCCAATAAGGAATCATATTAGAGTTATATTTATCAAGACCAAAATGCCGTCTAATATCCATACTAAAATAATATTTATCTCCTTCATAACCAAACAAGGCGTTACTTCTGCTTATTGTATCAACATTCATAAAGGGTTCAAAACGTGCTATTTCCTTTTCTTTAGTTGTAAGTCCCCATGTATCAATATCCAAATTAAAATCATAATTGTCCATTATATACTGTTTAAGTCTTAATATTTTCCTATATGGATTTAATTTGTCAATATCCTTAAACCATTCATCCTTCTTCCATTCCCATATAATTGGAGACATTATGTTTGCTAGCAAGAGACTGTACAGAAGTTCGGGGAATATAAAAATCTCCATATCTGATAGGGTAACTGCTGATGAATATTTTTCTATATCCTTGTTATTAAAAATCTTAAACACATCCTTTTTACTGATAAAATTATAATGCTGTGTATATAAATTTTAACATCTTCACAGTATAGCCACAAGTCTAGAATATGATGAAAATATCATTTATGTTTATGAAACTAAAGTTTTTTTGGTAATTTAAAGTTACTTATTTGCCCAAAAGATAACTTATCTAAATGAGCTTAGCAGCAAATTTCTTAAATGAATTTAGTTTTCTTACTTTTCCCAATTCCTCATCTTCTAAAACATATTTTAAAAATTGGGGATATAGCTTTAAAGCCGTAATTATATCTTTACAGGCCTTATTTTCTTCATTAATTAAAGCATAAAAACAACTTCTGTTGTAATATAAAAAATGTACCTCGCTGCAATTATTAATTCCATCAGATAAAATTTCTATGCCTTTTTTTGTATCTTTATATTTATAAATTACCGCTAAATTCAAATAACTGTATTCATAATGCTTGTTTTTATTAATTGATCTCTCATAGAAGCCAATGGCCTTTTTTATCATATTAAACTTATAACAAATTACTCCCATATTGAACAAAGCTAAATAATTATTTGGATCTATTTTTAAAGCTTTTGAAAACTTCTTATATGCAAGATCGTTTTGGTTTTGTTCTTCATAGATACTTCCTAAATTTAAATTTGCCCAAAAATCCGTAGGATTTAAACTTAACAGTTTTTCATAAGCTTCTATTGCTAAATCCTTTTTTCCAGATACATCGTAAGCATTTGCTAAGAAAAAGTAAGCCTTATGATAATTTGGATTTATATAAATAGCTTTATTGTATAATTTTATAGCTTGTTCATAATTTTCTTCATCATCATATATTGCAGCCAAGCCATAGTAAGCTCTTTCCTCATAGTCATCTATACTTAAAGCTTCTTTGTAATACGCCTTAGCTTTCTCTGATTTCCCCAAAGTGTCATATATTAAAGCTAAATTAATTATTGAATCTACATCTTCACCATTTGAAAGTTCATAAACTTTATTATATAAATTTAATGCTTTAATTAATTTATTCTCTTCAAAGGCTTCCTCTGCTTTTCCTAAATATTTATTAATTTGTACATCATCCTTCATAAATACACTATTCCTATATAAATTATTTTATTTGATAATTGAAATATTATTATCTTTAGAACATACATTAAACTATTATTAATATCAACTAACTTCTTTTTTATCATATTAATGATTGTAATTTTTCAAATAGTTCTGTATGCTTTTTCTTTAGATTAATTATCTTAAAATTATTATCAACAAAAGTATGTAGTGTGCTTCCTTTTGCAATTTCCTTTTGGTCATTTTCTCTAATAACTGAATAGTTAAATTCCGCTTTAACTGGTGTTAATTCTTTAATCCAAGTCTTTATTATTAGTTCATCTTCATATTTTGCACCCTGTAAGTATCTGCAGTTACTTTCAACTAGAGGAAACATTATACCATCTTTCTCCATTTGTGAATAACTTATACCAGTCTTTTTTATAAATTGTGTTCTAGCTTCTTCAAAATATATATAATAATTAGAATGATGAACTATACCCATTTTATCAGTTTCTGCATATCTAACAACTACCTTTGTTTCATTTATGTACAAGCTTGACACGTCCTCTCTATGATAGAATTATTATACATAATATTATAACACCATTCATTATAAAGAAGAATCCGCTCGTAATATTCAACATCGAATTTTATATGATTATGAAGTGTCTATTGCACTAAGAAATTAGTATAACAGACACTCTACCCATATTTCGATATTATCTCATTTAGGTGTAGATAAAAAGCTTATCCATTTTTACTTAAAGCTTAAAAAATTGGTTTATTGTCTAGGTTATCATTTTTATTCCCATTAGGATTGCTTCTTAAGTATTCCCTACCATTTTTGAATTTTCCAATGTTTATGCCTTCTATTAGGCCATCCTTTACCATCATTATTGCTTCATCTATTGAATATACATTTCCATTTTCAAGCATTATGTCAGTTATATCTCCCTGAGAATTTTTCTTTACTTTTATAACTTTAGATTTATCACTCATACTAACACCTCACCTATATTTTTGATATTACTTCATCAAGTTTCTTTTTAATATTATTTGTAGTAATGTTATATACTATTCTTATTTAAAGTAACAATTAAAAGGGAAAGATATTATGGTAATAGAGATGCAGAATATGGATGAGAAGTGTGGATAATTGTCATAAAAAGTAATAGAGAGATATTGTATGAAATGATATAATTTACTTATAGATTAATGAGCAGCGGTAAATTTCTGCAATCTTGAAAGAAGGTGCTTTTTAATGTTTATTGTTTGGAAAGCTCTTTTTATTTATAAAAATAAAAGATTAGAGATTAAAAAGTAATTCATGATAGTAGGCTAGTGTGAAATAAAGTTAATTAAGGGAGGAAGTAAAGAATGTTTGGTGAAAAGTCTAATAAAAGGTTTGAGGTAATTTTTAAAGAGGGTACTACATCTGGATATAAGGTAATAGTAGATAAAGAGACAGGTGTTGAATATTTATTTAGTTATGATGGATATGCTGGGGGATTAACGTTGTTGGTTGATAAAGATGGAAAGCCAATTATTAAATCAAATAATGAATAATATTCTTAATTTGTGTATTACCTATGAAATAGTTCAAATTCAATTTAAATTTGGACTATTTCATAGGTAATAAAATAAACATTTCTGGCATAATTTAAAAATAGAAGGTGGTTGTATTATAAAATGAAATTGGATGGCAGTGATAGATTAGTTGTAAAGTAAATGTTAGTACAATAATTATATATATTAACAAAGGAAGTGCTTTATCTGCAGAAAGGCTTCCTTTTATTTTTGTCTAAAAATTTAATTATGGAGGTACAAAATGATAGATAATGTATTAAAATCAATACTAACTTTTTTAAACGGTATTTTTAAAAGAAAGTATAGAGTAATTCCACAGAAAATTAATTTAAAATTCAATCAAAATGGGGAATTTAAAATTGTTCAATTTACAGATTTGCATGAGTATTCTTTGAAAAATAAAAAAACTATAAGGCTTATGGAAAATGTGTTAGACACTGAACAGCCAGATCTTGCTGTGCTAACTGGAGATATTATAGACGGTAGGTTTTGTAAACTAAAAGAAGAAGTTAAAAAGGCAATTGCAAATATTGCAAAACCAATGGAAGATAGAAAAATCCCCTGGACAGTAGTTTTAGGTAATCATGATGATGAATTATGTATGGTAAATAGAAAAAGTCAGATGAAAATGTATATGTCGTACAAGTATAATCTTAGTCAAAATTTTTCAAGTGTAATTGGTAGAGCAGGAGATTATAACCTCATCATCAAGAACTCTAAAAATGATAAGCCTATATTTAACATTTACATGCTTGATTCAGGCAGTTATGACATAAAAGGGTATGGGTATATAAGAAAAGAACAAATAGATTGGTATAAAAAATTATCAACTAATCTAAAAAAACAATTTGGCAAGATAATTCCATCATTTATGTTTTTTCATATTCCGCTGCAGCAGCAATATAAGGTATGGCAAAGTGGGAAAGCCATAGGAGAAAGAAATGAAAAAGAATCTCCACAAGCTGTTGATAGTGGATTGTTTTCTGCACTTATTGAAATGGGGGGTGTTAAAGGAGTATTTATAGGGCATGATCATACTAACGATTATATAGGAGATTTAAATGGTATTATTTTAGGATACGGGCGTAAGACAGGATACAACTCTTATGGAAAAAAAGGTTTTGCTAAAGGAGCAAGAATAATTATTTTAAATGAAAACAATTTAGAAAAGTTTAAAACATATAAAAAATTAGAAGTGAAAAGTAATAAATAAGTATTTAATTTACATTTATTAGCATATAAAAATTTTATCTTACATAAATGTATAAAATATCATCATAAATTTCTACATCATGTAGGGTGAAATGTAAACTTATAAATATTATACTATATATATACAGAAGATTTAAAATTTTCAAGATTATTTCAAAAAAATTATGGGGGTGAAATAATATGACACCAAAAGAGATGACTGCAATACGTGATAAAAGAATGTTAGCTGCACTAAACATGGAGAAACCGGATAGAATTCCAATTATGCTTTCCGGGCAGATGTATTTTAAATTCATAGATCCAACAATGACTATATCTGATTGGTGGGAAAGGCAAGAACTGGTAGAGGAAAATCTTATAAAAGCTGCTCAATTGCCTATACTTGATGAAATGGATTCAGTTCCTGCAGTAACTGGAGTACCTATGGATTTTATGCAGCAGAATTTTGCAGCTATGTGGTTTTCAAAAATGAAGGTTCCAGGACGTGATATAGCTAAAGATGCACTTTGGCAGATTGATGAGCATGGACCTATGACTGAATCAGATTATGACACAATTATAAATAAAGGATGGGGAGTACTTAAACAAGAGCTTCTTAACAGAATTGGCTTTGATCCAGAAAAATTACCTCAACCAGATCCAGAATATATGGGTAAGGTAAATGAAAAAGTAGCTGCTCTTGGAAAAACAAGTGTTGGAATGGCTGGCGGATTGTTACCTATGCCGCCTTTTGAGACTTTAAGTGGCGCACGTAAATTGCCAAAATTTTTTAGAGATCTATACCGCATGCCAGATAAGGTTAGAGCTGCTCTAGATATTATAGAACAGGAAGAAGTAGAGAATACGGTTAAGGCAATAAAAGCTTCACCGGGAGTATATGGATTCATAGGAGGAACTCGTTCAGGATGTGATTTTATATCCCCAAAAGTTTTTGAAAAATTCTATTTTACGTATTATCAGAAGGTAGTACCTGCAATGCAGGCAAATAATGTAAAGACCTGGTTCCATATGGATGGTAATTGGGAAGGATTCCTTCCTTACTTTAGAGAATTTCCAAAAGCTCAATGTGTATGGGATCCTGATCATATAACCAGCAACATAAAGATGAAAGAGATACTTGGAGATAAAATGTGTATTACAGGTAACGTTCCACCAGCACTTACATCAGTAGGAACACCTGAGGAATGCTATAAATATGCTAAGGAAATTATTGATATATTTGGTGATACTGGTTTCATTATGAATTCAGGGTGTAGTGTTCCACCTAATGCAAAACGTGAGAACATAGAGGCTGTTATTTTAGCAACATTAGGACAACCATTAAATAAGTAATAATACAAAATGCCTCCTAATTGATAGGTGTTACTTTCATCTCTAAAGTATAAAAATTTATATGGGAGTTTTTTTAAAATCAAAGAGCGAAGAAGGGAGTTTAAAGTTATGAGTAAAGGTAAATCAGCAACTATATTTGCAATATTTTCTTTTTCATTTCTGGTTATGGCACAAGGAGCAACTTCTCCTGCACTTGCAAGTATAGGTCAGGCCTTCCCCAAAATAGATTTTAGTGTAGTGGTACTTATAGCTACATTACCATGTTTAACTACGATTCCATTTTCAATGATAGGAGGAAAATTAGCTGGTAATATTATGACATTTAGAAGTGTTACAATTATTGGAATAATTCTTACTATCATTGGTGGTACTGTTCCTTATTTTGCAAATAGCTTTGTCGTAATTCTTATTATGAGGGCTATATTGGGAGCTGGGGTAGGTTTAATATCTCCAATTCCATCAGCACTTATTATGAATCTTTTCCAAGGAAAAGATATAGAAAATCTCATGGGTTATAATAGTGTTATTCAAAATATAGGTGGTATCGTATTTCAGCTGCTTGGAGGAGCTTTATGTGTTATTAATTGGCGAAGTACCTTTTTAACTTATCTTTTGGCTGTTATATCTCTTATCATAGTTATTTTCATGTTACCTGAGCCTCCGAAGGTAGAAAAGGCAAAGACTGAAAAAGTAAAGATGCCTGGTATGGTATATGTATGGTCAATAATTTTCCTAGTTTATACTTTAATAAATTACCCAATGTTAACGGGTATGTCATCTTTAATAGTTGACAATAAATTAGGAACTGCAGCTAGTGCAGCTATGGCGCTTACTATGTTCTCTATAGGTGGAATGCTCACTGGTGCGATTTTTGGAAAAATATATCATATGGCTACAAAGTACACCATAGTTATAGGAACGGTTCTTCATGCTATAGGATTTGTGATTTTGATCTATGGTAATAGCGTTTTTATGTTTACTGTTGCAGCAACTATTGTTGGAATGGGATTTGGACTTGTGGTTCCAGCTGTAATTATGTATGTTGGTATGCCGGTGCCTCAGTCATCACAGCCTTTTGCAATTTCTATAGCTCTTGCATTTATGAGCATAGGTGGTTTCGTTTCAAGCTTCTTCTTTGCTTTTGTTGAGAAGACTTTTAATATATCATCTATGAGATTTCCATTTGTATTTGGAGCTGTATGTCTTGTGATCTACTCGATTGTTCAATCATTGTTTAATCTAAAGACATCAAAGCCAGAGTTAACAGGTGTGAATAGTAAAAATTAAGGTTACTAGTATGATTTTACATTCGTATGCTGTGAATAACGGCTTGATATACACCTGGGTAAGAAAGACACTAATAATACTGTTAATAAGGCTCAGATGAAGAGAGGAATTCCTTTCTCCATCTGAGTTTAATAATAACTTGATTAAACAGTTTTTAAAAATACTGCATATTTTCTGTCTGCTATCATAATATGGTTACTAATCCATTCAGATAAAAAGTCTATAATTTCTAATATTACTTTTCTTTGATTATCATCTATATCCTCTCTAGAAGCAACTTCATTTATTTTATATACATAAAATCCATGTTCTTCTTCTTGATCATGAATATGATCATAATTATATTTTTTTAGCATATTTTCTTCATACTCAAAATGATATTTTGTATATTCTAAAAGCTCATCAAGTATTGTCATTATTTCATCATATCTATCATATCCATCATCTATTACTGCAATATCATAGGCTTTTTTTCCTATTTCCATTAGTTTTTTATGTTGTTTATCTATTTCATCGATATTTAAATTAAATTCTTCTTTCCACTTAAATGCCATTTTGCCATCTCCTTATTTATTAATATAAATTATTAATAAATAAATATTATCATATATTTTTAATAAATGCAAGTGAATTTATTATAAGTTAGGCAAAAATTATTAGTAATATGCTATTATGTATTCAAGGGGTGAAAGTATGAATAGGGAAAATAATTATGAGATTTGTTATGAAAATATGTGTAAGGAATTTGTTAAATATAATCCAGAAGAAGTGGCTAAAAGAAGCAGGGCTTATTATGATCCTGAAAAAAAGCAATTTACATTAACCTGTTTTAACAAAGAATACCTGATTTCTTATCCACAGGGCAGTATTGTATTAAAGAATAATAAAGATAAAGATCCATCTGTAGATATAAATACAATGCTTATGCTTAAGATGCTTATGCTTAGTTATCTATACAGGGCTACTAACAGCAGTCTAACAAATAAATGGGTGCCTCTTAGAGAATTAGAGGGGGTTGGTCATGCTTATCAGGGCTTTGCAGATCGCGGTATAGATAAATTAGTTGAATTTTTTGGACATAAGGGAGAGCTTTTCTTGGAAGCTGGTCTTAAGCTAGGTGGAAAAAAATTTGATGTTGGAGATGTGGGTATAAAGATTAATATATTACCTAATGTGCCCATGGCCTTTGGTTTATGGACAGCGGATGAGGAGTTCCCAGCAGATGCCACTATTCTTTACGATTGTTCTGCAGTTAAAGAACTTCATGTAGAAGATTTAGCTGGATTATGTTTTGAAGCAGCTGATGAAATAATTAGAGCTGCCAAATCAATTCACAATTAATTGAAAAAATATTTAAAATAGCATATATATTATTTATAATGGCAAAAGGGAAGGTGATATTTATGTATGACCAGCTGGTTAGTTTAATCAGTACCGTTGGGTTTCCCATAGCAGTTAGCATATATCTGCTTATAAGATTTGAAAATAAGATTGATCTTTTAGTCAAATCTGTTGAAGATCTAAAGGCAGCTATATCAGCCGTTATAAAATACCAGGAAAAGAAATAGGACTAAAACCTATTTCTTTTTCCTTAACTGAATTATATAAAAAATGTGACCATATAAAATGATCGCATTTTTTATTAAAAACTATTTCTCATTTTTGGTGCTTTTACTAGTAGAAGTTGTTAAAGCATTTATCATAGCAGTTTCTTGATCTTGAGTAATAGAGCCTGAAGTTACTAGAGTATCAAGTTTAGTTTTTAACAAATTCGTAAATTTTTCTTTCTTAGCTTGAATGTTTGTATTTTTATTAGAAGTAAGTAGATTTTTTATAGCAGTCTCTTGGTCTTTGGTAATAGTGCCTGAAGTTACTAGAGAGTCTAGGAAGTTAGTTTTTCCTGCAGTTTTTTTACTTTGAAAATAAGCTTTACGTTCAGCTTGAGTCATATTTTTGACTTTATCCATTTCAGCTTTTCTTTCAGATTTTTCTTGACTACTGCTATTTAATATAGCAGTTTCTTGATCTTGAGTGATAGTACCTGCAGTTACCAAGGAATCAAGAGTAGTCTTCAACGAGGATGTAGACTTTTCTTTTTTAGCTTGAGTATTTGATTTTTTATTAGTTTTAGAAGGAGTTAGAAGATTTAATGCGGCAGTTTCTTGATCCTTAGTGATGGTACCTGCGGTTACTAGAGGATCAAGTTTAGTTTTTAAGAAATTTTCATTATTTTTTGTTTTGAAGTTTTTACTGGAACAGTATACTGATTTTGTTGTCTTGTTAGAAAGTGAAGCTGCATTAACTGTAGTAAACCCTGTACCAATTGATACCACAAGGGCTAAAGTGGATATTATTTTAAGGTTTCTTTTTAACATTTTTAATTACCTCCTAAATATTTCTTCGATTTATCACATAATCTCACTGCTCTGTGACAGCTTTATTACAAATAAGTGAATAGGATGTTAACATTGATAAGTATGGACAAAAGAAGAATAAATAGTAGGAGAAAATTCTTATAAATGATGATATAATTTATTTGTAGCCTAATTGATAAAAGTAGTTTATCCGATGACTACCTGCTCTAATACTCCCACTTCTCCAAGTGTACGTTGCGAGCAGCTACGTCCCTGGATAATGATTTCTCCTAAAGGATAACGCCTTCTAAGTGCTGAAGCACTAAGAAGCTTGTTAATAAACATCAGGTGGAGTCAAAACTCCATCTGATGCCAAGAACTCTGTTTATGAGATAAAAATCTTTCAAATAAAGGTGAAAAAAGATGTTTTTTAAAATATTCAGGTTGATAAGAAGTTTTATATTGGCATCAGTATTGGACAAGTACAAAGAAGAATTTGTTGTAAATATTAATGGAATTAATTTAATCAGGGGAAAAATCACAGCAGTAACTTTCATTGTTATAGAAGTTGCAGAGCTTATAATTTTGTTTACTGTAGGGGAAAATATTTTTCCCCAAAAAACCGGCATATATTATGCAGCTATGGATATATTACTAATTTTGACAATGATGGTATATTTACTCATATTCATTAAATTAGAAAATAACATTTCTAGACATGAAGCAAGAATTAATATTGTTGGAATATTTTTTACAATCATGATACTGTTTTGGTGTGCAGGTATATCTTTATTGGATCAGTTGTCTTCTGGGCAGATTATTGTATATGCCATATCAATTATAGCAGTTGCTGTAACTCCGATTTTTAAACCAATTACGTTATTGCTTATGTATTTAAGTGCCCATTTACCATTTCTTTTTCTCCTGCCATATTTTCAGAAATCCAGTGATATATTGTGGGCAAACTGTATTAATAGTACTACTTTTTTAATAATATCCTGGATGATATCATGTATGAGATATAAAAATCAAGTAGATGATTTTAACAATAGAAAAATAATACAGAAGAAAAATGATGAATTAGAACGGGTAAATCAAAAATTAGAAAAACTTTCTCAAATTGATAGTTTAACAGGTATCTTCAACCGTTTTGTATTTGATAAAACAATAGAAGCAGAATGGGATAGATGCAAACGCTATTTTATACCACTGTCATTAATTATGATAGATATTGATTTTTTTAAGGCATTTAATGATAGTTATGGTCATCAAGCTGGAGACGATTGTTTAAGGAAAGTTTCACAAGTGCTTTCATCTTCTGCAAGGCGTTCCTCAGATACTGTTGCCAGATATGGGGGAGAGGAATTTGCTATTGTGCTTACCTATATGGAAAAAGAAAGTGTGCTGGAATTTGCAGAACAATTGAGAAAAAGGGTTGAACAGCTAGCTATTCCACATATGTATTCTTCTGTTTCCAATTATATTACCATTAGTTTAGGAATTTATACTGTTATTCCGTCTGATATGTTATCTATTGAACAATTTATTAAAACTGCAGATGAAGCTTTATATGAAGCTAAAAAATGTCGTAATAAGGTTATTAGTGCATAGGCAGATTGAATGTATCAAAGAAGAAATTTTAGATGAAAGAAAATAATATTATTATACAAAACTAACTATAAATCACTTAAATGCTGGAGATTCATCATCCCCAGCATAAAGGTAATTATCAACATATTGAAGAAAGAATATTCTGGTTTATCTAAAACTTAAACATTTAGTAGCTTTAATACATTGATATCCTTATAATAATAGAATGTACGAAATTCAAATTATTATACTATAAATAAAAGAAGTAACTGGATAATATTATCAAATGTTCTTATATTGTTTACATAGTGTTCAAAAAATAAATAGTTATTTTATTTATAGGACATTAAATTGTAACAAATAACTAATATAATTATAAGTGTCCTAAGGAAAATAGCCTTAGCGAAAATGAAAACAATAAAGTGCAGTACATAATTGATATAATTGATATCCCCTCAAAGATAAATAAAGAATAAAAGGATGGACAAATATCTCCATCCTTTTATTTTGATCTTTTCATCACAGATAAGATTAGAGCCTATCATTTAATCCCAGCTCATAAGCATATATAATTTTTGAGGTTGTTTGATTAAAATTAGGGAAATCAATTCCTAATTCCCTTGCGGCTTCCATATTAAATTTATCATTAGAATGTTTAAATTTAATATGAGGGGTTTTATTATTTTTTATGTTTGTCATATATAATCACCTCTATTATATAGTGATAACCAATTATACAGCCTTATATTCAGAAAAAACTTTGCGAAGCAAAGCTTTTTAAGTTGAGAGTTGAAAATTGAGAGTTGAGAGTGAAGGTTGATTTTTAGCTATCGCAAAAAATCTTTAAATTTATATGAACCAGCAATGTTTCGCTTTAGCGAAACGAGTTGTCAAAAATTTAATCAAATATTTTTTGTAGTGTAACGGAAAAAAATCCACATTAATTCTCCACTTTCCACTCTCAATTCTCAACTAAGCAAATTGTTTCTCAATTTTTTTAAACTGTCAAAGTTGAGTTAAATATCTGACTTGCAAATAAGATACAGGGTTTATAATTGAAATTTGTCATTATTGATATGATTTATTTATATGTGATATATTTACTTATGGAAGTTTAAAATTTTAATTAGTATATTTTATTAGTAATAGAATTTAAAAATAAAGGCATATAGTGTATAAAACTTATCCAGGGTTTAGCAAACCTATGTACATAAGAACTCTAATAGATTAAAGTCAAAGAGTTCTTTATACACAGCATAAAACTTGTAGCTTTTGTAAAGCAGGCGGGTTGTTTGCAGATGATAACATGGGATAAATTAAATACGCTGTATGCCTTTCTTGTTTTTAAATATAATAAAAACATTTTATAAGGGGGGTAATTGGTTAGAACTGTTGATGTGCTATTAAATTAAACAGTAAACTAACCAAAAGAATTATGTCAAAAATAATGAGAATTGGAAAAAAGAATTTTGAAATTGGTAAATAAAAGAGCAGCACTTATGACAGATGCTATTGTTAGAAGATAAAAAAATAATATAAATTAATGCCGAGGAGTGAGAATTCATGTTTCTTATGATCGATAACTATGATTCATTTGTATATAATCTAGTAAGATATTTAGAAGAACTGAATGAAGAGGTTAAGGTTTGTAGAAATGATAAATTAACATTGGAAGATGTGGAAAAAATGCATCCAGAAGGAATTATATGAAGTTCTCCATTGAAGAAATAAAAACAGAACTAGATGCTTTTGATATTTATTCGCTGTTTAAAGAAGATAGAACAGTTACCATTTTAGATAGCGGTATGGGTGCCGAAGATTTAGGCAGATACTCTTTTATAGGATTAAACTCTTTTACTACTTTTAAATACGAAAGTAATATTTGTACTATAAATAAAAAAGAATTTAATGGTGATCCTTTTGGCGAACTTAAAAAACTTATTGAAAAGTACAAAATTGAAAATAATACAGAGCTTCCATTATAGGAATAGATAAAGAAATTACTGAAGATGAAGTTATGGATGCTGTTAACAAGCTTCAGTGTAATAATTGTGTACTGAAGTTAGTAGTTACAGAGAAAAATACGTTGTTTAATACTAGAAAAAACAATTATACTGAGGAACGGTATAAAAGAGGTTTTAAAGTTACAATAAGTTCTGCTAGGAGAAATGAATTTTCTCAGCTTACATACTTAAAATCTTTAAATTATTTAGAAAATATATTGGAACATGAAAAATGCATTGATGAAGGATATAATGAGGTGCTGTTTTTTAATACAGGGGATAAATTATCAGAGGGAAGTGGATCTAATGTGTTTTTTACAAAGAATGAAAAAATATATACTCCATCTAAAAAGTGCGGATTACTTGAGGGTACAGTAAGAAAGTTTATAATAAATAACTTCGACGTTACTGAAGGTGAATTCAGTAAGGAGGACTTAATGTCCGCAGATAGTGTTTTTTTAACTAATAGCATTATGGGGATAATGAAAGTCTCTAGTATTTATGATAGAAGTTTCAATGAATGTAGTATTATTAAGAAAATAGAAAAAGTTTATCAAGAACAATTAAAGAAGCATTAAATATAAAGTTTCTAAACGAAATTTAAATTTATACAATATTATATAATGATAAATTTCATGTATAAGTTTAAATTTCAATTTGAAACCTTGTATATAGGCATTGTAACTAAAAAATCAACTTATACGTAGGCATATTTTTACAATAATGAAGCTCTTTTAAATATTTTGTATATAAGGCTTAGAGAAAAATTTTTGAAAAATCTAAAACTTTTGAACTGTTTGAGGTACGAGTTTTCAAAAGTTCTCAGTATTTTTCAAAATTTTTTGCTTAGCCTTATCAAAATATTTAACGAGCTGAAGGTTGTAAAAAATATACGGAGTATAAGTTGATTTTTCATTTAGAAACTCTATAAGATTAATGAAATCTATAATATTGGGAATTATATTGTAAAAGGGGAGGCATAAGTATGGATAGAATAGGTGTCAATAATCTTATTTCCATTATTATAGGAATATCTTTAGTTTTAATTTGCTGCTCAGTATTTTATTTTTTTCAAAAATATCTATTTAGTAAATATAAAAATAAAGTAAAAAATGTATCAGATAAAGATGATGATGATTAAGTTAGCCTTTTTTCTTTAAGATTAAAGCTGCAAAGAAAAGGAACATCTCTAATCCTGTCTCAACAAATATAGCCATAAGAGGATATGAATACAAACTAAAATTTACTAGATCCAAGCTATTTTTAAAGGAAGTTATACCAATAACAAAAGAAACTAGTATGGCAGGAAGTACGAGAGGTTTATATGTATTTAGTCCTACAATTTGAGATATACCTACACTAAAAGCCCAGATCATACTTGCAGATGATGTAATTGCTGCACCTATAATAATCATAAGCCAGATAGCTTCCACACGTTCAAAAAAATCACCTAAATGAACAAATCTTGTGAGTTCAAGGCTAACGTTAATCATATTTTTAGCTTGTGGATAACTAAAAATTCCTATTGTACTGATAACGAGTGAGAGGATGACAAAAGTACCTAAACTGACAGCAGTAAATTTTGCAGCAAATCCATTTTCTGGATGATTGCAAATGGGAATATACATACCCATAATAATACATATTCCTATAAAGGATAGGATAAGAGGTGTACCTGTTAAAGCTGGGTATAGGCCAGCCTCCAGCTGTGGTTTAAGTCTGTCTATTTTTATATCAGGAATAAAAAACAAAAATAGTACAATACAACTAAATAAAAAAAAGGGACCTAAAATTTCACATACTCTTCCTATGGATTCTATTCCTTTTAAAACAGCATAGCTTACTACAAGATAGGAGGAAATAAGGATTAGTGCCTCTGGGGTTTTTGGAAAAAATACTGTATTAAGTATTATACTCAGTCCTCTTTGCAATATAGAAGAGACTAATAAGAAGAAAATAGGAAATGATATTCCTATAATTTTACCTAACCTTTTGCCAAGAATAGTCATGCTGTATTGTATCATATTCTGACCTGGAAATCTTATGCCCATATAAGCGTAGACAACAGCTAAGAGGACATCTAAAACCCAGGCTAAAATTACAGATAGCCAGGCATCCCTTCTTGCCTGAAAAATTACCAATCTAATTACGTGCAGTCCGGTAAAAGATGTAATGATACAAAAAAGCATCCATATAAATTGATTTGTACTGATAACTTCTTTTTCATGCATATTTATTCACCTCAATGCGAAACTTATAATTTATTTAAAAATGTTTTCCCAATAGGTTCAAATAATTTTTCTATTAAATCTATGGGAGTTGCCATACCTAAATTTTTACTAGTTTGAAAAAACAAAGACATAATTAATAAAAATCCCACACATAATAACTCTTTCCACATTCTTTTTTTAAGTAGGGGTATTCCTTCAAGTAGTCCTATTAGGAACGATGAAATAATTACAATTGCAGTCATTTAGTACCTTCCTCCTCATTTGTTATAACAGGATCTTTAATTATTCCTATATTAGTTACATTAATTTCAAAATTAATGTCATATTTTATATTTGGAAATGTTTGAAACCAATTTTTTTTCATATTAAGCCACTCCTTTGGATTGTTGTTGTATATTTTGGTTGAAAAACCAATGAAGTCTGTATTTAAGTCTTTTTGTGACGTAGATATCAGTTTATGTAATTGGCTTTTTAATGTGGATTCAATATTATATTCAAGATTATTTATAGCTGCAGGGGTCATATTAATATTTTCTGCTTGCTCAATAAAGGCACTGCCCTTACATTGAATTTCCATATTGACACCATCTTCAGTTAAATGAGGAATTATTTTGGCAGATTTTTTAAAAACATCTACAGTTATATTATTATCTCTACTTGATTTAATAGGAAAGATAACTTCATGACCTTTTGCATAATCAACTATCCACAGAAGACTTTTAGATTCTTCACTTGTCAATATTCCTATTAAACGATTGTTTTTAAAAATGGCCATCTTATCTACTGCAATTTTTTTAGTATCAGCATTTTTTGAATTTTCTAGATCAATTACAGGAGCAAAGGCTGACTTTGATTCATTTTTTGACTCTATAATAAAGTTATTTATATTCATAGGTACAATAGATCCATTTTTTTTAAATAAGTCCATCATGGTATTTATGCCAGTTGAAGTGGCAGAGTCACTAGATATTTTACTTTCCAAAATTTCTTTGGCTGTTTTATTTGAAACAAGTATCCAATTAGTACTTCGCATTTGACGATTTCTATTTAAATAATCCATTACTTCAGAAACTCCTGATTCACATAACTCTTTTGATAAAATGATTACCTTGGTGTGTGAAAAGTCCAGCAGTGCAGAATTATTTTTTGAAAAATTTTGCATAGCATCAAAAATAGAATGGCCAGTACTTACCTGAATAGTGGATTTATTTTCCACTTTATTAGACATATTAGTATCATTTTTTGTATGGCTGGGATTAATAATCTCTAATGTTACAAGGAAAGAGTTATCACTGGATGTTTTATCAATACCAATGCCAGCCACAAGATTAATTTCATTTAGTTCGCTTTTATCACTACTACAACCGTAAAGTGAAATTGAAAATATAAAGATTAAAATATAAAATAATATTGATTTATACTTCATATTTTGTTATCCTTTCTTGTCTTTGCTGTTTTTAGATGATGATTTTTGCCGATGTAAATTATTAATGTTGGCAAAGTGAGGTCTGCATTTCATATGGGTCCAGGGGAATCTTATTAGAACATCTTTGAGTTCCTTTAAATTTAAAGGTGCTAGTGGGGAAAGATAATTTACGCCGAAGGACTTTAATGATGATAAATGAATTAAAAGTACAATAATGCCAAGCATAATTCCATATAACCCCAAAAATGCTCCCAAACACAGCATGGAAAAACGTAAAATACGAATAGCATACCCCATATCATAAGATGGAATGCTAAAAGAAGCTATTGCTGTAGTGGCTATAATAATGACCATAATGGGTGAAGTAACCCCAGCTCTAACAGCTGCATCACCAATAACAAGTGCACCAACAATACCTACAGTTTGATTAGCAGGTGAAGGAAGACGAATACCTGCTTCTCTGAGTGCCTCAAAGGCTATTTCCATTAACAATGCTTCAATAAAAATAGGAAATGGAACTCCATGGGCAGCTCCAATAATGCTAATAAGTAAAGGTGTAGGAATCATTTCTTTATGATACGAGATAATTGCAACAAAGCATCCAGGAAGTAGTAGTGAAATCACAAAGAAGATTAATCTTATGGAACGTATAAATAGGGTAGTAGAATATCTTTCATAATAATCTTCACTAGTTTGTAAAAATTGAATTAAAGTAGCAGGAAGTATCAAAACGCAGGGTGTACCATCTACTAAAAGTGCTACCCTACCTTCTAAAATGCCAGCGGCAACTCTATCTGGTCTTTCACTGTGCTGAATTTGCGGAAATAATGTGAAGTGAGTATCTTCTATCAGTTCTTCTATATAGCCACTTTCTAAAACAGAATCTATGTTTATTTTAGAAAGTCTTTTTTTTACTTCTTCAACAATACTGGTATCTACTATTCCATGCAAATAGATGATGCTTATTTTTGTTTGTGTTTGTTTTCCAACGATAAAATCTTCAACTTTTAGTTCTGAAGATTTTATTTTCCTCCTGAGTTGAGAGATGTTGATGGCAATATTTTGTGTAAATCCTTCATTTGGACCTCTCATAACTTTCTCAACATTTGTTTCCGATACATTTTTTTCCTTCCATCCAGGAGTTGTTATTTCTAAAGCGATATCATCACCATCTAGTAAAAGTATGGTATTTCCATTTAAGAGGGCATTTGTAATTTCTCCAATAGTTGATATTTCATTCATTTCTGCAACTTGAAGAAAATGTTTCTTAATTATTTCTATAGAACCATTAGATTTTAAATTATCTTGAGAAATTTCTTTTATATTCATGATTGAAGGTATTATACTTTCATTAATTGATTTTATATCTGAAAGTCCGTTTACGAAAACAAGTACACAGGAACGTTCGATGGAATCTATAACAAATTTATGGTAAACAACATCAGCGCAATTTGAAAACAATTCATACAATACGTTTAAATTATGTGAAAGAGATTTACTTAAGGGCAGATTCTCTCTAGCATCAGGTAATTTTTGTGTGTAAATAGGAGCTGAAGTTGAAGTGTTTTTAGAATTAAAAAACTTCCTCACAATTAAAGATCACTCTCCTAGAAAAAATTATTTTATAATTTATCCGATGACTACCTGCTCTAATACTCCCACTTCTCTAAGTGTACGTTGCGAGCAGCTACGTCCCTGGATAACGATTTCTAAGCATCAGGTGGAGTCAAAACTCCATCTGATGTCAAGAACTCTGTTTATGCTTATTCTCTGCATTATAGGTAAAAATATTCAATTTTCATTTTTGTACTTTTACAAAAAAATATTAATATATTATAATTATATACAGGGATATTTTAAACAAATAATAAAAATATTAGTATATTTTTATTAAATATATATTAAATTATAAAAGAGGGATATAAAATATGATTGTTACCTGTAGAAATATATTGAATTTACCAGGACTTGAAAAAATGAAAGTTGTAGCTGGAAAGGGCGGCTTAGACAGGGGAATTACCTGGTCCCATGTAATTGAAGTACCAGATGTCCAGGATTTTGTAAAGGGAGGAGAACTTTTATTTATTACGGGCATAGCAATAGGAAATAATTCAGAAATTCTTCTCAAATTTATCAAAGACATCAACGCTAGAAACTTGTCTGGTCTTGTTATAAATATAGGTCCTTATATAAAAGAGACACCTAAAGAAGTTATAGATTTTGCAAATACTGCAGATTTTCCTATATTTGAGTTGCCTTTTGAGGTTAAATTGATAGATGTAACTCAAACTATCTGTAGGGCTATTTTTGCACGAAATGCACACAAAGAATCTGTGAATAATTTTATGCGGGAAGTGATTTTTGAAGATATAAATATTGATGAGGAAATGTTAGACAGGGCAATTTTATATGGATATAAGAGAGAAAAAAGGTACTGCAGCCTGATAGTTGATATTGACGATTTTAGTTCTTATATAAAGAAAAAAAATATAAATGACGAGGAGATTATAGCAAACATAAAAAGCCGTGTACAAGATATAGTAGAATATGTTTTAGATGAAAATAACAAAAAATATTTTTATGCGATTCAAAGTGATGCATTCTATTTTATGGTATGTTCCAGCATAGAAAATATAGACAAGGTTGCAGAATCTATAAGAGAAGAAATATCAAAGAGGATGGGTGATATTACTGTAAGCATAGGATTAGGAGATGATTGCAGTGATCTGAAAGATTTTAAATATGTAATACTAGAAGCAATGAAAGCATTAAAGTTATCTAAGATTTTTGGAAAAAGGGATTGTGTCATAAAGTATAAAAGCTTAGGCATATTCAGGCTTTTTTTTGATATAGAAACCAATGAAGAGATGAAAAAACTATTTGATGAAAATTTACTTAAACTTAAAATGTATGATGAAAAAAACTCCTCTGTGCTAGTAAAAACTTTAATTGCATATTTAAAGGAAAATAGAAACTTGGGTAAAACTGCAGAAAAACTGTATATCCATAGAAATACTATAAAATATAGGATAAACAGAATAGAGGAGATATTAAACTGTGATTTGAAAGATGATGAAACTGCTTTTAATATTAGGCTTTGTATAAAGATTGGGGTATTTTTGAAATTAATTTAATGATAATTTGCAATGAACAAAAATTTGTAAGTATATTTGTTGATAGTGGACATACTAATTCTATTTAAAATATGATAAATTATATACATGAAATTTAATAAATTGTTAAACAAACAATGAATAAATTGCTAAATTGTAAATAAAACAAGTTAGGTGATGGAATTATGGATTATTCAGTTTTTCAATGTCCCAAGAAAATAATTTATGGGAAAAATACCGTAAATGTCATTGGAAGTGAAGCAGCGGTGTTTGGAAATAAAGCAATGATAGTTACAGGAAAACATTCATCAAAAAAGACAGGTGCACTAGATAAAGTTTACGATAGTTTAAAAAATCAGAGAGTAGATCCTGTTATATTTAATAAAGTAGAGTCAGATCCTAGTGTTTTTACTGTAAGGGAAGGAGTGAAAGTAGGAAAAGAAGAGAAAGTAGATTTTATAGTTGCCTTAGGTGGAGGAAGTGCCATGGATGCAGCCAAAGCCATAAGTATGGTTATAGGAAATGGAGGGGACATTTTAGATTATGAAAAAACTCAGCCTAAAACTTATGGAATACCTATTATAGCAGTTCCTACTACAGCAGGGACTGGAAGTGAAGTTAGTAAGTTTTCTATAATAACGGATACTGAAAGAAAGATAAAGATGCTTATTTCAAGTAACTTTATAATACCTGAAATAGCAATTTTAGACCCACTTTTGACTATGATGATGCCGCCTCAAGTTACAGCAGCTACAGGGATGGATGCTTTCACCCATGCAATTGAAGCATATATTTCAAAAGCTGCACAGCCAATGTCAGATACATTTGCAATAAAGGCAATAAAGATTATAAGCAGTAATATTTCACGGTCAGTACTTAAAGGTGATATTGAAGCTAGGGAAAAAATGCTGCTTGGACAGATGTATGCAGGACTTGCTTTTAGCAATGCATCTACAGCGCTTGTTCATTCAATGTCAAGACCTTTAGGAGCTTATTATAAAGTTCCCCATGGAATGGCAAATGCAATTTTGCTTACAGAGGTTATGAAGTTTAATAGAGCTTCTTGTGCTGAAAAATTCAAAGTTATAGCAGAAGCTATGGGAGAAAATGTAGAAGGAAAATCCGTAAGAGAGGCAAGCTTAATCGCAGTAGATACTATAAGATCTATTTTCTTAGATACAGGACTTCCAGTCTCACTTAAAGAAGTTGGCGTGGACAAAAATAATTTTAGAAAGATGGCAGAAGATGCTATGGAAAGTAAAACTACAGCTCTTAATCCGAGAAAACCTACAGTGGAGCAGTTAGTAGAAATATATGAAAAGATATATTAAGGAGGAGTTCAAATGGCAGTTTTAGAAGATACTGAGTTAGATTTAGAGGTTGATCAAATTAGAGAGTATGATAAAAAGTACAACCTGCATTCCTGGAGTGCACAGAAAAACCTAAAGCCCCTTGTAATTACAAAGGCTGACGGGATTTATTTTTGGGACAGTGATGGAAAAAAGTATTTTGATATGTCCTCTCAATTAGTTAATGTAAATGTAGGACATGGAAATAAAAAAATAATAGAGGCTATAAAAAGACAGGCAGATAAGATGCCATTTATGGGACCTTCCTATGCTATAGATGTAAGGGCAAAATTGGCTGCCAGGGTAATAGAAAAGGCACCAGATAATATGTCTAAAGTATTCTTTACATTAGGAGGATCAGATTCCAATGAAAATGCTATAAAAATAGCCAAAATGGTTACTGGAAGATTTAAGATATTTTCGAGATATCGTTCCTACCATGGAGCAAGTTTTGGAGCTGCAAATTTAAGTGGAGAGCCTAGAAGATATACTTGTGAACCTGGGATACCTGGATTTGTAAAGTTCTTTGATCCTTATATTTACAGAGAAAAAATAAGATTTGAAAGTGAAGAGGAAGCATCAAAATTTTACTTGAGTAAACTTAGAGAACAACTTATATATGAAGGTACAGACAAGGTAGCAGTCATTGTTGTTGAAAGTGTAACAGGAAGTAATGGTGTAATTATACCTCCTAAAGGTTACCTGCAGGGTATAAGAAAATTGTGTGATGAATTTGGAATAATTATGGTTTGTGATGAAGTTATGGCTGGATGGGGAAGAACTGGAGAATGGTTTGCCTGCAATAACTGGAATGTAAAACCAGATATTATCACATTTGCAAAAGGAATTACTTGTGGATATGTACCTCTTGGAGGAGTAATTGTAAGTGAGAAAATAGCGAAGTTTTTTGATGATAATGTACTTATGTGTGGATTAACATACAATGCACATCCACTAGCTTGTGCTGCAGGCTGCGCAACATTAGATGTATATGATGAGGAAAATCTAATAGAAAATTCTAAGAAGATGGGGGTCATTTTAGGACAAAAATTAGAGGAGATAAAGAAAAAACATTCGAGTGTAGGAGATGTCAGATATATAGGATTGTTTTCTGCAGTAGAACTGGTAAAAGATAGAGAAACTAGAGAGGCTCTAGTGCCTTATGGAAAAGATCCGGATGGAATAATGTCAAAGATAGTTGGGATGTTAAAAGAGGCAGGATTTTCAACTTATTCTCATGAGAGCTGCTTAATGATAGCACCTCCGCTTATTATAAATAAAGAAGAGATGGAAGAAGCTATGAATATTTTTGATAAGGTTATGTATTCTATAGATGAATTTGTAAAAACATTAAAAAAATAAGCGTCCCTTTTGTGGAAGAATAGGACACTCAAAATTAATTAACCAATTATATTATAAACCAATTTGAAAAAATGTAAAGGAGATATTAATTATGGAAGTAAAAGATATGAAAAAAGTTAGTTGTGATAAAGAAAGAATGGAAGATAAAATTACTACTTTTAGTAAATTTGGTGCTACAGGACACGGTGGAATAACAAGGTTATCTCTATCAGAAGCAGCTCTTCAGGCAAGAGCAGAGTTTACAAAGAGAATGAAATCACTAGGTGCAGATATTGTAACAGATGATATGGGAAATATGTATGCTACTTTCAAAGGATTGGAAGACCTGCATCATATTGCAATGGGATCTCATTGTGATTCAGTAGTACAAGGCGGAAATTACGATGGAATTTTAGGAGTAATGACTGCAATGGAAGCAGCTGAAACTATAGCTAGGGAAAATATTCCTCACCGCCATCCAATTACAGTTATGATATGGACTAACGAAGAAGGAGCACGTTTTGATCCTGCTATGATGTCATCTGGTGTTGTTACTGGTAAATTTGATAAAGCAAAGATGCTAGCATCAAAGGACCCAAAAGGCGTAACTTTTGGTGAAGCTCTGGATGCAAGTGGATATAAGGGTGATGAAAAAAATAGAATAAATCTTAAAGACTATATGGCTCTTCTAGAACTGCATATTGAACAGGGACCAGTACTTGAAGCTGCCAAAAAGGATATTGGAGTTGTAGAAGGCGTTGTTGGAATGGTTAATTATGAATTCGAATTTATAGGTCAAGCTGGACATGCAGGAACTGTTCCACAGAAATTAAGAAAAGATGCTCTTTTGGCAGCTTGTGAAGCTATTTTATATCTTCACAAGGAACTGGATAAACTTGATGGCAAGTTAGTTTATACTACTGGAAGAATTAACTGTTCACCAAATGTTCATACAATTATACCAGATGATGTTAAATTTACTTTGGATGCAAGACATCAAGATCCAAAAGTAGTACAGCAGGTAGTTGATATAATTAAGAACATTCCATCAGAACTTGCAGGCTGCAAAGTTAGTTATGAGAAATTGTGGGCACGTAAAACTGTCAGCTTCAATAAGGAATTAGTAAATCTAGTTGAAAAAAATGCAAATCTTTATGGATACTCCAATATGAGAATGTACAGCGGTCCTGGACATGATTCTCAATTTGCAGCTGACATGCTTCCTGTAACTATGATATTTGTTCCAAGTATTGGGGGACACAGCCACTGTGAAATAGAAAAAACTCCTCTTGATAATTGTGTAAAAGGTGCCAATGTACTGCTTCAAACTATACTAGACATCGATAAGATGTAAATTTGATTATAAGTCTATTAAAAGAAAGAGGGGATCTATATGGAACAGCCAGTAGAAAAAGAAATATATGAATTAGATCAATCCGACACAACTGTTACGGAAAGTAAACTGTACAATGGCGATAATGCACCAGTTCCAGTTAAGGAAAGAACCTGGAATACCTATAATTTTACTGCTCTCTGGATTGGAATGGCTCACTGTATACCTACCTATATGTTAGCAGGAAGTTTAATATCACTGGGAATGAACTGGAAGCAAGCACTATTTACAATTACTCTTGGAAACTTAATAGTTTTAGTACCAATTTTATTGAATGCTCATCCGGGCACTAAATATGGAATTAACTTTCCGGTATTTTCAAGGTTATCCTTTGGAGTATTTGGTGCAAATATACCTGCAATTTTAAGGGCAGTTGTTGCCTGTGGGTGGTTTGGAATAAATACCTATATAGGTGGAAGTGCATTAAATGTATTGTTTTCAGCTGTAATTCCAGGATGGAAAACTCTTGGGGGAAGTTTTCAAATAGCAGGTCTTAGCTTACCATCTGGTATAACATTTATGATATTCTGGGGCCTTGAGATGTTTGTTATATTCAAAGGCATGGAGCAACTGAAAAAATTTGAAAACTGGGCAGCTCCACTAGTTATGGTTTTAGCTTTTGTTTTGATGGCTTGGGCAATTAAATCTGCTCACGGATTTGGACCACTTTTAAGTTCACCAGGTAAATTGCATACTATGAATGATTTTATGAAAGTATTCCCTGCTTCACTTACCAGTATGGTAGGATTTTGGGCAACACTATCTTTGAATATACCAGATTTCACAAGATATGCAAAAGGGCAAAAAGAACAGTTAATAGGACAATCTTTAGGACTTCCTATAACTATGACAGTATTTTCTGCTATGGGTATAATAATAACTTCTGCTACTGCAGTAATATTTGGAAAAAGTATGTGGAGCCCAGTAGATATAATATCGAAATTTTCAAATCCTTTTGCAATGTTAGTAGGTTTCTTTGGTATAGTAATTGCTTCTCTTTCTGTTAATATTGCCGCAAACATTGTTTCACCAGCAAATGATTTTTCAAATGTAGCACCCAAACATATAAGTTTTAAAATGGGAGGGCTTATTACAGGTATTATAGGAATACTCATAATGCCATGGAAGCTTTTAGCAGATCCTAGTGGATATGTGTATACATGGCTTGACACTTATTCTGGAATACTTGGACCTGTAGCTGCAATAATCATATGTGACTACTGGCTTATAAAAAAGACAAAGGTAAGCCTTAAAGATCTGTATCTTACAGAAGGGTTATACACTTATAAGAAAGGTTTCAACCCAAAAGCAATTATTGCACTTGCCTGCGGAATCTTTGCAGCTCTTATAGGTAAAATAGTTCCAAGCTTGAGCGGAATAGTAAATTATGCTTGGTTTGTAGGTTTTGGAGTTTCATTTGTTGTTTATTATTTATTAAGTGCAGGATCTAAAGATTCAGGTAAAATTAATAGTCAGCCTGAAGAATTTGAAGAACAAAGCTTTTAGATTATTTTATGAGGTGATAAATTATGGATTTGATTATAAAAAATGGAATTGTAATAACGGCTAAAGACACTTATAAAGCAGATATAGGTATAAAGAATGGAAAAATTGCAGTCATAGGAAAAGAAATTGAAGATAGTGAAGCAGAAGTAATAGATGCAGAAGGAAAATATGTATTACCGGGGGCAATAGATGCACATACACATCTTGAAATGCCTTTTGGTGGTACCATATCTGCAGATAGTTATGAAGCAGGTACGAGGGCTGCTGCCTGTGGAGGTACGACTACAGTTTTTGATTTTGCACTGCAGCAGAAAGGCCATGGCATAATTCAAACGGCTAGAGAAAGAGATGAGCTATGTGCACCACAAGCTTGTGTTGATTATGCTTTTCACGTAGTTATATCTGATTTAAGGTCTGAAGTTCTAGATGAATTTCAAGCTGCAGTAGATTATGGATTACCTAGTTTTAAAGTATATATGGTATATAAAAAGGAAGGACTTATGGCAGATGATGGAGTACTTTGTCAGGTACTTGAAAAATCCAAAGAAACGGGAGCACTTATTTCAGTGCATGCAGAGAATCCGGATTTGATAGATATAAGGACAGAGAAATATCTAAAGGAAGGTAAAACGTCTGCCTGGTATCATTATATGTCAAGACCAGAATTTGTAGAAGCAGAAGCAGATAAGAGGGCAATACACTGGGCAAAGTCACTAAATGCTCCTCTTTATATAGTACATCTTGCAAACAAGGAAGGTATGGAAGAAGTAAAGAAAGCAAAAGATGAAGGCTATGAAATATATGCAGAAACTTGTCCTCAATATTTATATTTTACAAATGAGGTCTACAAGAGAGAAGACGGCAGAAATTTTGTATGCTCCCCACCAATGAAAGGAAAAGAAAGCTTAGATGCCCTTTGGAAAGGTATAAAGACAGGTGATATTTCTACTATAGCTACAGATCATTGTCCATTCCAAACTTCTGAAAAAGACTGGGGAAAAGATGATTTTACAAAGATACCAAATGGATGTATGGGCATAGAAAATATGTATCCATATATGTTAAGTGAAGCAAATAAGGGTAGAATTTCTTTTAACAAGGCAGTAGAAATTTGCAGTGCAAGCCCTGCAAAAATATTTGGATGTGATAATCAAAAGGGTAGTATTGTAATAGGAAAAGATGCTGATATTGTAATCTATGATCCTAAAAAGGAATTTACAATTTCAAAGGACAATATGCATTCTGATGTAGATTATACCATATGGGAAGGAGTTAAATTGAAAGGATATCCAGTTATGACCTTCTCAAGAGGAAAGCTTGTATTTAAAGATGGAGAATTTGTAGGAAAACCTGGTTGGGGAAAATTCTTAAAGAGAAAGATAAAGAGGTAATTAGGCATTTTCAAAGAAATAACAAGTCAGTATGCTAGCCTATTTTTTATCATACTGCGTCGGTAGAACCCTTAGATAGGATTCACTATCTGCGGAACCTGCCTCCTTGTCTGATAAACAAAGTTCTTGGCACCTGATGCTTAGAAATTGTTATCCAGGGACATAGCCACTCTTTACTCACACTTGGGAAAGTGTGAGCATTAGAGCGGGTTAGTCATCGGATAAAAAATATACGTCGCATCTTTGACTTGTTATTTTCTTTCAAATGCCTTAATAGGAGGACTTAATATGGACAAGAAAAATGATATGAGATTTAGTCAGATAATAGAAGAAGCTTCTAGATGTCTTTTATGTTATGATCCACCTTGCAGCAAAGCATGCCCGGGAGGAAAAAATGCAGCAGACATTATAATGTCTCTAAGATTTAAGAATTATAAGGGAGCCTGTCATAAGTTTATGGATGACTTAGATAAATCTGGTGAATGTGGTCTTGCATGCAATAATAAGATGTATTGTCAGAGAAATTGTATAAGGGGGAAAATAGATAGGCCCATAAAGATAAGGATGATACACAAATTTCTTCATGAAGAGAGCTTAAAAGTGAGGGAGGTAATTTAAAATGAGGGATCTTTCTATAGAGTTTTGTGGTATAAAGTGCGAAAATCCATTTTTCTTGTCCTCTTCCGTAGTAAGCAATAACTTTGAAATGTGTGCTAAAGCTCTAAATATGGGTTGGGCTGGTGTGACATTTAAGACAATAGGCTTTTATGTTGCAAATGAAGTATCTCCTAGATTTGATACAATAGGTAAGGAGAATACTCCTTTTATAGGATTTAAAAATCTAGAGCAGATATCGGAGCATCCTTTAGAATATAATCTGGAATGTATAAGTAAATTGAAGAGAGAATTTAAAGATAAAGTTATTGTAGCATCCATTATGGGAGAAAATGAGCAGCAGTGGACTAAATTGGCGGAGCTAGTTACAAAGGCAGGTGCAGATATAATTGAATGTAACTTTTCATGCCCCCAGATGGCGGAAGAATCCATGGGTTCAGATGTAGGTCAAAATCCTGAACTTGTAGAGAAATACTGCAAAGCTGTGAGAAGAGGAACTTCACTTCCTATACTTGCTAAGATGACTCCCAATATAGGAGATATGGTAATCCCTGCAGCAGCTTCCGTTAAGGGCGGCGCAGATGGAATAGCTGCTATAAACACTGTAAAAAGTATAACCAGGGTTGATTTAGATAAGTTTTCACCTTATCCAATAATAAATGGTAAGTCAGCTGTGTCTGGATACTCAGGAAAGGCAATCAAGCCTATAGCTCTTAGATTTATAAGTGACTTGGCTAAGAGTAAAAAGTTAAAAGGAATTCCTATAAGTGGAATAGGTGGAATAGAAACTTGGGAAGATGCAGTAGAATTTTTACTGCTAGGAGCATCTAATATTCAAATTACCACAGCTGTTATGCAGTATGGATATAGAATAATAAAGGATTTGATAAGTGGGTTGTCCTATTATATGGAAGACAAAAAATTTGAAAGAGTAGAAGATTTAGTGGGATTGGCAGTTAAAAATGTAGTGAATGCAGATGAACTTGAAAGGGATTATATAATTTATCCTGAATTTAGAGATCACAATTGTGTTGGATGTGGAAGATGTTATATATCTTGTTTTGATGGAGGACATCAAGCTATAAAATGGGACTATGAATCTAGAAAACCACAGCTTATTGAAGATAAATGTGAGGGATGTCATTTATGTGCAAATGTATGTCCTACTGGGGATATACTAAGTGGTAAAAAAGTAATTAAAACTGCAAAAAAAGTTAAGAAATTAGCTTAGAAATTCACAGGCAATGTTATATTAAACATTGCCTGTAAAAGTTAAACATATGAGTAAGGCATTTAATCCTATTATTACACAGGTTATAATCCATCCTACAGTTTTTGTAAGAGGCTTATTGGCAAGGTGTCCCATGAGATCTTTTCGATTGGTTATAAGCAGCATAGGTATTATTGCAAGGGGGAGGGCAAAGCTTAATGCAACCTGGCTTAGCACTAAAGCTTTCATTGGATTCATTCCAAGACATATAATAACCATTGCAGGTGTCATAGTTATAAGTCTTCTAACATTAAGTGGTATATTTAAATTTACAAAACCTTTCATAATAGTCTGTCCTGCTAACGTTCCTACTGCAGATGAAGATAATCCGGATGCAATTAAGGCTATACCAAAAATTCCACTGGATAAGGAACCTACTAGTGGTTCTAGAGATTTATGTGCCTGTTCGATGGAGTCTACAGCCATTCCGTTTTTATAAAATACTGCAGCTGAAACTATTACCATTGCTGCATTTACGATAAATGCAATGTTCATGGCAATTATTATATCAATTCTCTCCATTTTTAAGTGACCAAGCTTAGTTTTTATGTTGTCATTTTTATGATTACGACTTTGAACTAATTGAGAATGAAGATATATAACGTGGGGCATAACAGTAGCTCCTAGCATACTTACAGCTATCAATACAGCACTTCCATTTGGCAGTATGGGAACAAGGGTATGTATCCCAACAGCTGTCCAATCAGGTTTAGCTATAAATAATTCCATAGAATATGCAATGCATATAACAGTTACCAATGTGGTGATTATTGCTTCTATTATCCTTTGACCATATTTTTCCATATACACGATAATATAAGTTGCTAATCCAGTTAGAAGACCTGCATAAATCATGGGAATCTTAAATAGTAGGTACAACCCAAGAGTGCCGCCTAGAAATTCTGCTAAATCCGTTGCCATAGCAGCAAGTTCGGCACAAATCCATAAAAACCAATTGGCTTTTTTTGAAAAAATCATTCCACACATTTCAGGTAGGTTGTGTCCTGTGGCAATACCTAGTTTTGCAGACATGGACTGGAGGAAAATGGCCATTATGTTGCTCCACAGAATTACCCATAAAAGAGTGTAGTTAAATTGGGAGCCGGCACTTATATTTGTAGCAAAATTTCCAGGATCTATATAAGCCACGCTTACTATAAAAGCAGGTCCCAAAAATTTGGATAATTCACGACTTTTTCTAAGTATTCCTCTATTACTTTTCTTTAATACATTTAACTCATTTTCCATAGTATATACGTACCTTCTTTATAAAAATTTGTTAGTCTATGCTAAAGTTCTTTCACAATAGTAAAATATGTAATGCAAACTAAAAGTGTTACTGTTAGGAAAGAAAAATAGGGTACTTATCAAGAGATTCTTAGGTTCAGGTGGAGTCTGAATGTTTTTAACTAATAATTAGAGAATATTTAACTTATATTTAACTTATATTTAACTTATAAAATGTATACTGTTTTTAAAGTTAAATTAATGGGGTGCTATAAATGGATATAGATAATGAACTTGATAAAATATTAGCAGAAAAGAGTATAAGTACTGTTTTTCAGCCTATTATTTCTTTAAAAAATGGTTTTGTTATAGGATATGAAGCACTTAGCCGCGGACCTGAAGGTTCACCTTTATATTTTCCAAACAAGCTTTTTCCCACTGCAGAAAAATATAATAAAACATGGGAACTTGAATCTTTGTGCAGGGTGAAGGCTATCGAGAAAGCAAAGGAAATTGATAAAAATAAGTTACTATTTATAAATGTAGATCCTAAAATATTTAGAGATGAAAGATTTAAAAGTGGGTTTACAAAGGATTTTTTAAAGAAACACAATATGTCTCCAGAATTAATTATTTTTGAAATTACGGAGAAAACTGCTATAGAAGATTATAAAAGTTTTAAAAGTGCTCTTGAAAATTACATTAATCAGGGATATAAAATTGCAATTGATGATACAGGGGCAGGTTATTCAGGCCTTAAAACTTTAATGGAAACAAAACCTCATTATATTAAAATTGATATTTCTCTCATAAAAAATGTAGATAAAGATTTATTTAAGCAGGAACTTATGAAAACATTTGTAAGCTTAGCTAGAGCTACTAATATGAAACTTATTGCAGAAGGAATTGAAACGGAAGAAGAACTTTTAACCTTAATTAAAATAGGTGTTTGTGCTGGGCAGGGATATTTTCTTCAAAGACCAGCAGGAACATTTTTAGATATTCCTCAAAATGTAAGAGAAAAAATAATTGATTATAATAAAATATCTGATAATAAAGCTAAATTTGAAAAAAGTTATATTGGAGATATTGCCCAAGAAAATAAAACATTTCCGGTATCAACTAAAAGTGAAAATATAAAAAAATTTTTTGAACAATCAAGTGTTACAGGAGTATGTATAGTAAATGAAGATTTTCCCACAGGTTTAATTATGAAACACAATCTTGATTCTATGCTTGCTACAAAATATGGAATATCAGTGTTCTTAAAAAGACCTATATCTTTGATAATGGACTGTTCACCTCTTATAGTAGACTATTATGATTCTATAAGTGAAGTATCAAAAACTGCAATGACAAGAGAAAATAGTAAGATTTATGATTATGTAATAGTTACAAAGAACAGCAAATATTGTGGAATTGTAACAGTTAAATGCTTACTTGAATATACAGTGGAATTTGAAAAAAATTATGCAAAAAATCTCAATCCTTTGACTGGGTTGCCGGGTAATGCTATTATAAATAAAGCTCTTAAAGATATGATTGGCTATAAAAATAATTTTTTACTTCTTTATGCTGATTTAAATAATTTTAAAGTATATAATGATACCTATGGTTTTGAAAATGGAGATAAGGTATTAAAATTTACTTCAATTTTTTTAGAAAATAAAATTAAGGAGTCTTTTCCATACAATAGTTTTATAGGGCACTTAGGAGGAGATGACTTTGTGTGCATAATAGAAGATACTGCTGCTAAATGTTATAAATTATGTGAAGAGATGATTCAGGAATTTGATTTGAAAATACTTGATTTTTTTAATGAAAGAGATAAAGAAAATAATTACATAGAATCTTTTGATCGAAAAGGTAATAAAGATATTTTCCCACTTACATCAATTGCATTTGGAGGAATGTATGGAAATGTAAATAGATTTAAAGATGTAGATGAAATTGGTGAATATATGAGTACTTTAAAAAAACAGGCCAAAACAAATAGGGATAGGAGCAGCTATATAATTGATGAAGTTTATTAAAATGAGTTCAATTATATTGCAAATTAAATACTAGTATGATACACTGAGTACGTATTAGTGATAACTAATGCTTAGATTTGATTGGATGAACAACATATCTCTTTTAGAAATATATTTGTGAATCGTTTTAGATCTTGATTTTTGGAAAAGGAGGTATGTTTAAATGGCAGATAAAACTATAGTTTGCAAAGACTGTGGAGAAGAATTCGTATTCACTGAAGGCGAACAAGAATTTTATAAAGAAAAAGGTTTTGAAAATGAACCTCAGAGATGTCCTGATTGTAGAAGAAAAAGAAAACAACAGAACAACAGAGGATTCAGAAGATAATAAAGTGTTTACTAAAGCCCTATAGTTTTATGCTATAGGGCTTTTAAAAGTTATAATAGTTTTTCCTATTATAAGATGTGATTATTGATAAAAAGGGGGATTTGGCAGTGGTACAGAGCAATTTTTTTATTAGAAAAAATACTACATACTATTATATAAAACAGTATTTTGAAATGACGTTAGGATGTATAATAACAGCTCTTGGGTTTAATTTGTTCTTAAAACCTAATCAAATAGCTTCAGGTGGAATGGTTGGAATATCTTTATTTATAAAACAGATATTTAATGTAGAACCTGCCATTACTCAGTGGGCTGGAAATATTCCCTTGTTTTTGTTAGGATTAATTTTACTAGGAAAACAGTATACATTAAGGACTATATATGGTTCTTTAGCTCTGCCCTTATTTATACTTTTTACAACCAATCTTCATGCAGTGACATTAAATCCACTATTAGGCTGTATATATGGAGGATTACTATCTGGCATAGGACTTGGCTTGGTTTTTAAAAGTGATGGATCTACAGGAGGAACTTCAATAATAGCAAGTATTATCAATAAGTATACCCAATTGAGCATAGGAAATTCTCAAGGACTGATAGATGGATCTATAGTTATTATTGCAGGGTTTATATTTGGTTCAGATAAGGCACTTTATGCAATTATATCCATATTTATAATTAGTAAAGCTATTGATCTAGTTCAATTAGGATTTAGTGGGTCAAAAGTTGCATTTGTAGTTTCTGATAAATCCCAAGTAATTAAAAAAGTTATATTGAAAGACTTAAATAGAGGTGTTACGATGCTGTCTGGATTTGGCGGCTATACTGAAGAGGAACGTACAGTTTTAATGGTAGTTATGGATCAGCAAGAATTAAATAGATTTAAAACTTTAATAAAAAACATTGACCCAGGTGCATTTATAATAATAAGTGATACCCATGAAGTTTTAGGACAGGGATTTAAATTATATAGTGGAGTTAAGAACAAAAAAATAGTTTGATAATAAGACTGTAAAGTATTTTCAAGGTTTATAGTGCAAAACTGTAGAAAATATGTAAACTGTAGTATATAATAATTAATAATTAATATAAGTTTTTTATGGATTAATATGTTAAAATAGAAATAAGTATGTGATAAATTTTAAGATAGAGGCGAGAAATTTGATAGATATAAAAACTGAAAAAGAAATAGGATATATGGCTGCAGCAGGGAAGATACTAGCATCGTGTCATAAAGAAATTAGAAAAATGATTAAGCCGGGTATAACTACTATGGAAATAGATGCTTTTACGGAGAAATATTTAAAAGAAAATGGGGCGACCCCTGAGCAAAAAGGTTATATGGGTTTTCCGTATGCTACCTGTGCCTCAGTAAATGATGAGATATGTCATGGATTTCCAAGCAACAAACCTTTAAAAGAAGGGGACATTGTAACTATAGACATGGTTGTAAATTTAAATGGATGGTTGGCTGATTCTGCATGGTCCTATGCAGTAGGAAATATATCTAAGGAAGCAGAGGGCCTTATGAAGGTTACAAAAGAATGTCTTTACAGGGGTATAAAAAAAGCTGTTGTTGGGAATAGAATAGGCGACATAGGACATGAAATACAAAGCTATGCAGAGCCACTAGGATATTCAGTAGTAAGAGATTATACAGGACATGGCATAGGAAAAGTAATGCATGATGATGTATGTGTACCTCATTATGGTAAACCGGGAAGAGGACTTAAACTTAGAGAGGGTATGGTAATTACTATAGAACCTATGATAGATATAGGTACTTACTCAGCTGTAGTAGATAGTAATGATTGGACAGCACGTACTGCAGATGGAAGTCTTTCAGCACAGTATGAGCATACTCTTGCTATAACGAAAAATGGACCTATTATTTTAACTGATCAAGACAATATTTAAAAATCAGAGATGCAGCAGCCGTGGATAAGTATCAGAAGTAGGTGACACTATTCACGGCTATATATTTTTAATAATTAGAAAATAGTGAAATCTAAATCAATTCACAATTCACAATTCACAATTTTGGTAGGTTTTTCTTCGCTAATGTTGTGAAAAATCTAAAAACTAGGTAATATGAATATTAAATTTTTAGATTTTTTGTGACAACAGAAAATAATCGCTTCTTGTGAATTGATTATTTCATATTATGAATTATGTTATGGTTTACTATATATGATAAATGACATATATAGATTGACATAATAGCCCGTAGGGCTTATTTTTATACGCTAATATATAAATTTGAAAGGAAGGTATTTATGGTAAAAAGTGATATGTCAGAATCATCTAAAAATAATGAAGTAAAACAAAAATATCTAGGAAATAAAGGCCTTATAATTCTTGTTTCTTTATTAAGTGCTTTTGTGCCTTTATCTACAGATCTTTATCTTCCAGCTCTGCCTATGATGTCTGAATATTTCCATGTATCGCAGGCTGTTACTAACCTTACGCTTATAATGTTTTTTGTATTTTTTAGCATAGGTATGCTTGTTTTTGGACCTTTAAGTGATAAATACGGACGTAAACCAGTACTTATTATGGGTCTTGTATTTTATTTAATAGGAAGTATAATGTGTGTATTTGCTCCCAATATGACCCTTTTAATATTTTCTAGAATTATTCAGGCTGTTGGAGGAAGTGCAGCTAGTGCAGTGGCTACAGCTATTGTTAAAGATGTTTACAGTGGCAAAAAACGTGAATCGGTTTTGTCTATTGTTCAATCTATGACAGTAATTTCTCCAGCTGTAGCCCCGGTTTTAGGTTCATGGATTTTAAAAGTGACTTCATGGAGAGGAATATTCGTAGGTCTTGCCATTATAGGATTAGCATCTCTAGTAGGTTCTATATTGTTAAATGAAACTTTGACAAATTACAATGAAGGTACAGTAATGCAGACATTAGGAAGGTTAGGCGTAGTACTTAAAAATCCAGGATTTTCTTCTATGTTACTTATATTCTCTATAGTAAATATAGCATGTATGGCTTTTATATCTGCTTCATCTTATATATATCAAGATGGTTTTAAACTTACAAGCCAAGTGTACAGTTATTATTTTACTTTAAATGCAGTGGGAATGTTATTTGGTCCATTCCTTTATCTTAAGCTTGCAGGTCGTCTTAAACGTGAATTTATCATTGATGTTTGCTTTATTGTAATGATAGCCAGCGGTATATTAGTTTGTATATTTGATAACAGCAAACCCTGGGTATTTGCATTAGCTCTCTTGCCCTCTACTATAGCATCATGCTGCATGCGTCCGCCAAGTACTAATTTGATGCTTGAGCAGCAGCAGAAAGATACAGGTTCAGCATCCTCACTTATAGGTGGATTTGCAATGATTATGGGAAGCGTAGGTATGGTTATTGTTTCATTTAATTGGTCCAATCAAGTTTTTGTAATAGGGGTTCTAAATGCTGTAATAGGACTAATTTGTGGAATTGCATGGAAATTGACTTATAAGAAACCATATATAAGACATTTTTCTGAAATAGATATGGAACAGTATGATGTAGCAAAATAGGGAGAGTTCCTAAATAAAAATGAGCTTATACTCCGGATATTTTTTACAACCTTCAGCTCGGTTAAATATTTTGATAAGTCTAAGTAACTAATTTACAATTCACGATGCACAATTCACAATTAATGATGATTTTCTGTTGTCACAGAAAATCTAAAGATTTAAAGTTCGTAGTATTTAATTTTTAGATTTTTCATAACACTTGCGGAAAAAAATCTACTGAAATTGTGAATTGTAAACTGTGAATTGTGAACTGACTATTAAGACTTATATACAAAATATTTAAAAGAGCTTCATTATTGTAAAAATATGCCTGCGTATAAGCCCATTTTTAAGTTATAAAATCTGTATTTGATTTGATATAAGACAAATTTCAATCTAGAAAGCATGTATAAAAATATATTATAGTTGCTGGTATAACTATTTGTAAATCAAATCAATGGATAGAGTTAAATGTGATATTATAAAATTAATTGCTATATTATCTAGAGATAAGGGGGAATATGTTATGGCAGATTATAGAGGATTATGGAGTAAATTAGGAATAGATTTAGAAAAACATGATAAATTATGTGCAGTGCTTCCAGAATTATATAGTGGTGTTTATTTAACCCAGAAAAATAGGCCAGAAGGAATGAACTATTTTAATCTTGTAGTAGCTGAAGTCCATGGATTAAGGATACAGGAACTGGACGACTATAAAGCACAAGGTGGGAAAGTAGTAGGAACATTTTGTGTGTTTGTTCCTGATGAAGTTATACTTGCAGCAAAAGCAATAGGGGTAGGCCTTTGCTCAGGATCCCAATTTTGGGTTGAAGATGGTGAAAAGGTTTTACCAAGGAACCTATGCCCTTTAATTAAGGCACTTATGGGTGCAAAAGTTGGAGGAACGTGTCCATATTTTCAATCGTGTGATATGCTAATTGGAGAAACAACCTGTGATGGAAAGAAGAAAGCCTGGGAAATATTAAATGACTATGTTCCAGTTCATGTTATGGAATTACCACAGATGAAAAGAGAAAAAAATTGTAAGGCTTGGGAAGAAGAAATAAAGGAATTTATAAGCAAGATGGAAGAACTTACGGGCAATAAGGTAACTGTAGAAAGCTTAAGACAGGGCATAAAGACTGCAAATGCTAAAAGAAGGGCACTTAAAAGATTATATGATTTGAGAAAATATAAGCCGTCTCCAATAAGTGGACTAGATGTTTTATTGATATCACAAATTGCTTTCTATGATGATCCAGATAGATTTGTAAAAAAATTAAATGAACTATGCGATGAATTGGATGAAAGAGTTAAAAAAGATGTGGACGAGGGTAAAAAAAGGATCATGATAACAGGAACCCCAATGGCACTGCCTAACTGGAAACTTCATTCTATTATAGAAGGATTAAATGCACAGGTAGTAGTTGAAGAAACATGTACAGGAACTAGATACTTTGAAAATGAAGTTTGTGAAGAGGGGGAAACTATAGACGATTTAGTAAAAAATTTAGCTGACAGATATATGAAGATAAACTGTGCCTGCTTTACTCCGAATACAGGAAGAATTGATGATATAATAAAATATGCAGATGAATATCATGTAGATGGGGTAATTGATTTTAATCTTTCATTTTGCCATACTTATGCAGTAGAACATAAGGATGTAGAAAAAGTGTTAAAAGAAAAAGATATACCTTTAATTCAGATAGAAACGGATTATTCTACAGAGGATTCAGGACAGATAAAAACAAGAGTAGAGGCATTTTTAGAGATGATATAATGTAGGAGATTTATAGTATGGGCAATAAAAGATACTATATACTTTTTCCATCTCATACTGAAGGGATGAAGATGGAAAAGTTATTAAAAGGGAGTAAATTAGAATATACAATTGTGCCTACACCTAGGGAAATTTCATCCTGCTGCGGCATATCTATAATGTATAGCAAGAAGGATGAAGAAGAAATAAAGCTTATGGCACAACAGCATAATGTAAAAACCTTAGGCTTTCACTGTGTAGATAAAAAAATTGTGAATCCCTATTTATGAATAATTCAACTTTTGCAGTTTAAAAACTTTGCGAAGCAAAGCTTTTGAGTTGAGAGTTGAAAATTGAGAGTTCAGAGTGAAAGTTGATTTTTAGCTATCGCAAAAAATTTTTGAATTTATATAAACCAGCAATGTTTCGCCTTAGCGAAACGAGTTGTCAAAAATTTAATCAAAGATTTTTTGTAGTGTAACGAAAAAAAATCCACATTAACTCTCCACTTTCCACTCTTAACTTTCCACTAAAAAATTTTGTATGTGCGAAAGCTAAGTAAGTAATTATTTTTAATACAAAAGGTGGAATTTTGTGATTTACGTAGGTATAGACATAGGTTCTACTGCTTCAAAAGTTTGTATATATGACAGTGGAATTAAGGAAACATTTGCACTTCCAACAGGTTGGAGCAGTGTAAAAACTTCTGGTGTTATAAAAGATAGACTAAAAAAAATGGGATTAGGGAAAGATAATTGTAAAATAGTAGCTACGGGGTATGGAAGAGTATCTGTTCCCTATGCTGATAAAACTATAACTGAAATTACTTGTCATGGAAAAGGCGCTTACTACCTTTTAAAAGATGACTGTACAGTAATCGATATAGGTGGTCAAGACACCAAGATAATTACCATAAAAGGTGGTAGAGTTACTAATTTTACTATGAATGACAAATGTGCAGCAGGTACAGGAAGATTTCTAGAGCTAATGGCTGGCACTTTAGGGTTTACCATAGATGAACTATGTGAAAAAGCTAAAAGTGGAAATGGAGTTACTATAAGTTCTATGTGTACTGTATTTGCTGAATCTGAAATAACAAGTTTAATTGGAAATGGCACTAGGAGAGAAGATATAGCTTTTGGAGTAGTTGACTCTATTACAAGCAAAGTAAAATCTCTATGTCAAAAGCATGGAGAAGAATTTAATTATTTTTTAACTGGTGGTTTAAGTCAAAATAAGTATATAATAAGCACCCTTTCTAAAAAATTAAGATCACCTGTTAAAAGCAATAAATTTGGAAGATATGCAGGTGCTATTGGAGCAGCTCTTTTGGCTTCAAAGATGAAATAACCTGTTGACTTTGATTTGAAACTGTGATATCCTAGACACAGTAAAAATTAAACAGTAAAAGACCTTTAAAACTAGTCCTGTGAGACTGGGAAGGCATATGTAGAATATAAAATTATTATATTATGGTATAATAATGCCTTCCGTAAAGGAAGGCATTTTTTTACACCTTTAAATTTAGCACGGAGAGGCTGAGAAGGAGGAATTATTAATGTTAAAAGGAAGACATCTAATAGATATAATGGATTTTTCAATAGAAGAATTAGATGAGATATTCAAACTTGCAAATGAAATAATTTCAAAAGAGAAGGATTTTTCAAAGGTATGTGATGGAAAGCTTCTAGCAACCTTATTTTATGAACCAAGTACTAGAACTAGACTTAGTTTTGAATCTGCTATGATTAGGTTAGGTGGAAAGGTAGTAGGTTTTTCAGAACCTAATTCAAGTTCTGTTTCAAAAGGTGAAAGTATAGCAGACACAATAAGGGTAATTGGATGTTATGCAGATATTATAGCTATGAGGCATCCTAAAGAAGGTGCACCTAAGATAGCATCTATGTATTCTACAGTACCTGTTATAAATGCAGGAGACGGTGGCCACCAACACCCAACACAAACACTTACAGATCTTTTAACTATTAAATCTATAAAAGGAACATTATCCAATCTAAAAATAGGCTGCTGTGGTGACTTGAAGTTCGGAAGAACAGTACACTCACTCATAAATGCCATGTCCAGATATGAAAACAATAGTTTTACTCTTATATCCCCGGAAGAATTGAAAGTACCTGATTACGTTAAAAAGGAATTAAATAAAAAAGGTGTTAACTACAGTGAAACTAAAAATTTAGAAGATGCTATAGGTTCTCTTGACATACTTTATATGACTAGAGTACAGAAAGAAAGATTTTTTAATGAAGAAGATTATATAAGACTTAAAGATATATATATATTAAGTAAAGATAAAATGTCTAAAGCGGGTAAAGATATGATAGTACTTCACCCACTTCCAAGAGTAAATGAAATTCCATATGAAATAGACAGTGATCCAAGAGCTTGTTACTTTAAACAAGTTAAATATGGTATGTATGTGAGAATGGCATTAATGTTGAAACTACTTGGAATTAGATAGGGGAGGAAGATAAATATGCTTACAATAAATAGTGTAAAGAACGGCATTGTAATTGACCATATAAGAGCAGGATACGGAATGAAAATATTTAATTACCTGGAACTAAATAAGGCAAAGTATTCTGTGGCACTTATAATGAATGCGGTAAGTGAAAAATTAGGAAGAAAAGATATAATCAAAATAGAAAATAATTTGGAACTGGATTTTACAGTGCTTGGATTTATAGATCCTAACATTACAATTGATATAATAAAAGACGAAAAAATATATAAAAAGATAAAATTGAAACTTCCAGATAAAATTGAAAATATAATAGAATGCAAAAATCCAAGATGTGTTACTTCTGTAGAAAAA
>DAIMMR010000161.1:0-8269 GCA_036720575.1 Clostridium sp. | reverse complement strand
GCTATCCATCTCCCGCCTAAGAGGTGAGAGAATTTCGCACAAAAAAGTTAAAATAAAAAAGCGGTATTATTTCTCTTGGAGCGAGAAACAATACCGCGGTACCATCCAAATTTTTTCTTTATAAAATAACGGGTTCAACCGATACAGCCTACTAAAATTTCAGCTAATAACTCGAGGATGAGTTTTCAATATATAAGTATTATGAATTTACAGCAAACATCACTCTCTTTGAATATTATATATCTACTTGATTCCTGTCATAGTTTTTAAATTTGATTTTCTTAATTGTAGTACTAATTTAACCTATTGTCAAATAAATTTTTTAAGAAAGCTTATCCCCTCTTCTATTTTCTCTTTTTTTATACAGTTAAAACCGATGCCTACATTTTCAACTGCAGCAGTTATGTCATATTTAGAAGTTAAATTTATTATAGTATTTAAGTTTTTTATTGCATATTTTTCCCCTTTAGTACTATCTAATATGCTTTCATTAGTGTGAACTACAAGATAACTGCAATTATATTTTTTGCACAAATTAACTGTGTATTTAAAAGCACCTAGTGTTTTTTGCCAAATGCAGCTATCTTCTGGGACTGCTTCATTTACAAATTTGTAGGGACAATGAAAGGATAAGTTTTTACTGCTTAATTTAGGCAGCAGTTTTTCTATATCCATCTCATATTCTTCTACTAATGGTTCTATAAATAACTCAATTCCCATATCATTATTTTCAAAACTCAATATTTCATCTGGAGATCCTTTTGTAAAAGGTAAATTACTAATAGATATATTAGCCAATTAACTCCACTTCCTCTTCTGTATTTATATGCTTTGGATATCCTAAGTTGAATCCATCTTTATCAAAAAAATGCGCTTTATGCCACTCTATAGAACAATATGAATTATCTAAACCATTTATACTGTAGTCACTTTTTACAACTGCTATCATTTTATTTCCATTCAAATTAAAATATATACATTTTCTGCTTCCATGGTTTTCTATATAACTGATTTTTATAGAAAATGAAGCGTCATCCTTTATATTTTTTATATTTATGTGTTCTGGTCTAATACCAAATATAATATTATTTTTATCATTACAGCAGCTTATAACGTTAAGCCACATATTTGGAATTTCAATGCTTTCATTTCCAACAATAAGTTTATTTCCGTTTAATGAGGCACTTATTAAGTTCATAGAAGGCGATCCTATAAATTTTGCCACAAAGGTGTTTACAGGCTTGTTATAAATATTATCTGGAGTGTCAAATTGCTGAAGCTCCCCTTTATTTAAAACTGCAATTCTATGGCCTATGGTCATTGCTTCAACTTGATCATGGGTTACATATACAAAAGTTGGGTTATAAAGTTCATGTATTTTTACAAGCTCACCTCTTGCAGATGTCCTGAGCTGGGCATCTAAATTTGAAAGAGGTTCATCTAAGAGAAAATAAGGTGCCCTTTTAACAAGTGCCCTGGCAAGGGCAACTCTCTGCCTTTGACCACCGGATAATTCTTTAGGGTATCTTTTTTCAAGTCCATTTAAATTTAGTATTTTAACAGCTTCTTTTGCTCTTTCTTCTATTTCTTCACGTGGAAATTTATTCATTTTCAATCCAAAAGTTATATTGTCGTATATTGTGAAATGAGGGTATAGTGCATAGTTTTGAAATACCATAGCAATATTTCTATTACCTGGTTCTATATCATTGGCCAATTCATCTTCTAAATAGAGCTCACCTGATGATATACTTTCAAGCCCTGCTATCATTCTTAAAGTTGTGCTTTTTCCACAGCCTGATGGACCTAAAATTATAATTCTTTCTCCTTTTTTTATTTTTAAATTTAAATTTTTTATTATGGGTGTTCCTCCATAATTTTTGCATATATCTTTAAACCTAATTCCATTCATATATTTAAACCTCCTATTATCCTTTTAGTCAATAAAAGGATAGAATATAAAACTTTTTTTCCTTTAAACTCCTTATATACAAATACATAAGCTGCAAGTACTTAAGTAAATAGCTTTGATAAAGTTACCACTAAGGCTATAATAAATGTATTTTTGATGTAACTAAAGATAGGCAAATTATTTAAAATATACATATAGTTTTTAAAAGTGGAATTTTTAGGCATTATGTTTAGTGTAGATGAGAATACCTGATCCATAGACTTAAAAGAAGTGGATATCATAAAAAGCAGCGGAAATATTTCTAAAACAACTACTATCCATAAGACAATATGCCATTTTATCTCTCTTTTATTAGTTTTCATAATATACTCCTTTTTCAAGCACTTTGAATTTTACAAGCATTAATATAAAGAAGAAAGCAGTAGTTATTACTGCAAGTGCAGATGCCTTTCCAGTTTGGAAAAATGTAAATCCATATTGATATATACTGTATACCAAATTAGTGCTTGCATTGTCAGGACCACCCTGGGTAATTACATTTATAGGTACAAATACGTATTGAAGTCCAAACACTACTGTAACTATTAAAACGTATAATGCTGTTGAAGAAGTAAGTGGGAGTATTATTTTTACAAATATCTGCGAATTAGATAAATTGTCAAGTTTAGCTTGTTCAATTAGTTCACGGGGTACTTCTATTATGCTTGAAAGAAGTATTATTAAATTATAACCAAAACTTTTCCATGCAGTTACTATACTAAGAACTAATATTACAAGACCATTTGTCTTGATCCAAAATGGAGATTGTATGTCAAACTTAGATAAAAAAATTGCAATTGGACCAGAAAGAGGGTTGAAAATCCAAAGGTATATGAGAGAACCTACTACTGTAGAAATTATGCTTGGTAAAAATATGACGGACTTATAAAATCCCTTGTATTTTGTAACTAGCATAGCTAGTATGAAACCAATAATATATGGAATTAAAAAATTGAAAATGAGCAAAAGTCCTATATACACTATTGTATTTATAAAAGATTTTAAAACTTCAGGTGCAGTTAATATATCTTTATAATTTTGAAAAAAGACAAATTCCTTATTTGGACTTACCATATTCCATTTATCAAGAGATTCTTAGGTTCAGGTGGAGTTTGCTTATAAGGAATACCTTTTCTCCATCTGAACCTTAGAAGAACTTATCCAGGCGCGTAGCAGTGCTTATCCCCCACTTTGAAGAAGATGGGGGTGTTAGCAATGGTAGCGATCGGATAAAAGCTCAAAATTATGGTTTCCACTACAGGATAAAAAGTAAAAGCAGCAAAAATTATTATGGTAGGCATTAAGAAAAATATAGTCAATTTATGCTTTTTTAATTTTTCTATCAAATGTATCTTCTCCTTTATTGGAGATATGCCGATAAAATTTATCAGCATATCCTATAATAATGTCAAATTTTTACTTAGACATTATTTTATTAAGTTATTTATTTTGTCTTCTGCTTCTTTGAGGGCTTTATCCAATGGTTCTTTGCCACTTAAAATGGTATCTCTAGCATCTATTAATATTTGCTCTGCTTGAAGTCCATTTGCACCAGGAAAACTTGTCCACGGAACTATATCTTTCATCTGCCCTTCTGCAACTTTCATAAGTTTATCTTGGGTCATAAGATCTTTTAATCCATTAGGATCATTTGCTGCATCTTTACCTGTAGGCAAATATCCTGTTCCCTTTGTCCATAGGGTTTCTGACTGGGTATTTAGTAAAAACTTTATAAATTTCCATGCCGCTTTTTGACCTGCCTCATCCTGAGCAGTTATCATCAAGAAATTCCCACCTGCAGGAACTCTTCTTGGGTTATTCCCGAAAACAGGAAATTCTGATGCCCTTAAATCAAATTTAGCACTTTTTTCGAAATTAGCTCTCTTTCCTATGGTAGTTAGACACATAGCAACTTTACCACTTAAAAAAGCCTGATTTCCTTCATCCCAGCTCACATGGAGTGCTGATTTATCTTTTATCATACTTGCAAGTAAATCATAAGCCTCGGAAGATTCTTTGCTTGCAAAAGTTGCTTTTACCTTACCATTAGTTATAGATTCCATTTTGCCTGCGTTTGCTTCCATAAGTGCTTGTTGTGCCCAGTTATCTGCAGGTTCTTGCATATAGAATCCATAATTACTGTTTTTTTGTTTTATTATGTCACTGTCTTTTTTTATGTCATCCCAAGTTTTAGGAGGATTATTAGGGTCAAGTCCCGCAGATTTAAATATGTCTGCATTGTAGTAAACTATAGGATTACTTATTGAATAAGGTATACCTATACAGATGTATCCTTTGATGTGCTGTTGAAATTATTCACCAGTTGTGTAACTGTGGGCCTCCGAAGCTTTGAGCTGCTACATGCCAGTATTCTATTTGGGTTTTGTCGCCAACTTTTTTTGAGGATGTGTTTCCCTGGCAGCCTGATAGCAGCGATACAAACAACGTTGTTATAATACCTGCTATTAAAAAATTTTTTGTCTTCAATATTATCTCCTCACTATCTGTTTTATTTTGAACTACATGGTAGAGTATAGCTGTTCATGATTAAGTATGTTTTACAAATTGGTTAAGAAAATTAAACCTTCTTCAAAATTTTTATCTGTATCCCACATATTCCATCCAAGCTCTGATAATAACTCCCATTGAAGATGATTATGATAAGGATACTATCAGCTTTTTTTATTTGGTGTAATTATCCTTGGGGTTTTAAACCAATAAAAAACTAACCATAAGATTACCAATGTAAGTTATGGTAATTCATAGTTAGTTCTTAAATTAACTCAAATTATAAGTAAACATGCACTACTTATTTTAGTTTTTGGACTTAAATATGGCGAAAATACGTATTATTATATTTTCTTAGTATTTCTATCAGTTTTTTTCTTTTTACAATAGTAATATATAGGCAGTCCAATCAAGGTCAGTCCAATTCCAAACATAGCACTGGGAAAGGAATCCCTAATGGTAGCAAACATGAGGTAACATCCGCCGATTATACCTATAGCAGGAATTACTGGATATAGTGGAACATGATATAATTTAGGGTTTCTTGTAAACCTTTTCCTTAAAACAAACAAACCAAAAACACCTAATGTGAAGAAAATCCATATTGCAAATATAGTTAAATCTGTAAGTGAATTAAATGACCCGCTTAGAACAAATATAATAGTAATTACGCCTTCAAAAATTAATGCGTTAATTGGAGTACGAAGTTTTGGATGAATAGCTCCTAAAACTTTTCCTGCAGGTAATTCTCTCTTTTGTCCCATAGCAAGGGCAATTCTAGTACCACATACCATTTGAGCATTTAAAGCTCCAAATACTGAAACCATCATACCTGCAGTAATAAAGGCAGTAGCTCCGTTTCCAAAAAGCTTAACTGATACATCCACTCCTACCTTATCTGAAGACATAATTTGGGCTGCAGGAAGTACTTTGAAAATAGCTGTGTTGAATAATGCATATACAACTATAACAACCAATACACCAGTGATAATAGATTTTGGTAAATTCTTTTCGGGATTTTCCATTTCAGATCCTAATGTACAGGTATTAATCCAGCCATCATAAGCCCATAGTACACCAAGGAGTGCAACGCCAATGCCTGCACCTTGTGTGCCTCCTACGTTGGCAAAACTGATGTCATGTGATGTACCATTTGCCAAACCAAAAATAATAATAGCTGCAATAGGAATCAATTTGACAACTGTGGCAATTGTCTGAAGCCAAACCCCCCATTTAGTTGCAATAGCGTTAACAATTAAAATAAAAACAATTAATCCAACAGCAAGTGCCTTTTGCTGTATGCCATTCATTGGAATGAAGTATGTTGCAAAAGTAGCAACAGCAATAGCCATTGCAGCAGATCCCCCAGGACTGGAGATAATAGCTTCTACCCAACCATATAGGAAACCAACTACTTCACCGTATATTTCAGATAGGTAAGTATATAGGCCCCCAAGTTTGGGAATATAAGCTGCTATTTCCGAAATAGATAAAGCAGAACAAATTGTAATTAATCCACCAACAATCCATATTGTTAATGCACCTCCAGGAGAGCCTGTGTTTTTTAAAACAACTGCAGGTTTCATAAATATACCTGAACCAATTACAAAACCAATTACGAATATAATACCTTCAAATAACTTTATATTTCTCTTTAACTGTGTTTGTTCAGACATTAAAACTCCTCCTTCATATTTAGATTATTGTAAATTTGAAGAGATATTGTTAAAATAATAATACATATTTTCTTCTTCAAAGTTATGGCAACTAGATAACTTTGAAGAAGTTCTTCTATTGAATAACGATCTAATCCAAAAGCAAATGGAATCGATTATAAAATCTATTGAGAATATAATAATTTTGCATTTATCGTTAGCTTTATTTGTTTAGACATTAAATTCCAAGTACTTCCTCAGGTGTCTTATATGTCCTGTTTTGCTTCTTTCCAGTTTCTTCGAGTGTTAAATCTCCAAAATAGAAACAAAGCCCCTTTCTTAATAGATTATTTTCAATAAGTGCCTGCTTATATCCCTTATTAGCAATTTCAAGTGCATATGGCAGTGTTGAACTGGTTAGTGCATCTGTAGCTGTCTTTGAAAATGCAGAAGGAATATTATCAACACAATAATGCATAATCCCCTCCTCAAAATAGACAGGATTTTCATGAGAAGTTGACCTACAAGTTTCAATGGCTCCTCCATCATCACAAGCTACATCTACTATTAAAGATCCCGGTTCCATGTATTTAAGCATTTTCCTTGTAATTAGATGATCTTTTCTCCACTTTGGCCATAAAACACAATTTATTAGCACATCGCTTTTTTTCAAACATTCAATAATGTTGTTTTCGTTGGAATATAAAAACTGCACATTTGATGGTAGTTTTGTTTTAGCCTGCTCCAATTTATCAAAACTAATATCTAGTAATGTAACATTATTTTCAAAACCTGCAGCTAATTCTGCTGCACCAATACCTGCATAACCACTTCCTACTACAGTAATCTCTGGAGTGGGTATTCCATACACTTTTGAAAGCATAATCCCATTTCCACCGTGTATCTTCTGCGAGAACTGGCAAGCTGCCATAAACCCTCCTTTTCCTGCAATTTCACTCATTGGTCTAAGTAGAGGAAATTTTTTATTTTCATCTTCAATATCCTCATATGAAATTCCAATAGCTTTGCTTTTCAAAAATGCATTAGTTTGTTCTACATGAGCATTGGAATGTATATAGGTGAAAATAATTAGTCCTTCCCTTAAATATTTGAACTCTTCTGGTAAAATCTCCTTTACCTTATAAACCATATCTGCTCTTTTAAAAAGTTCATCTTTGTCCACAAGTTCTGCTCCTGCTCCCACATATTTCTTATCTTCTATGCTGCTACCAACTCCTGCACCATATTCAATTAGTACTGTATGATTGTGCTTTTTAAATTCTCTAACCCCAGCAGGAGTTATTGCAACCCTGTATTCATTATCTTTAATTTCTTTTGGAATACCTATAATCATATTAACATCATCCCCCAAACAATTAATTTTTTAATTAAATCACAAGAGCACATAAATCATTGGCATAAAGAACTCATTTCATCCCTCTCTTTCAAAGTAAAATAGTAATTTCCACTTATCCTCCTTTATATAAGCTTTACTTATATAAATAGCAAAACTTATACCAACTTCTTTTATAACCCTTAACTTTCCTGTAAACACTGGTTTCTCTAAAATATTGATTAAGATAAATATAAAAGTTCTGCCTAAAATTAAGCGGAACTTTTACATAAAAGCTTTGAATTTTGAGTTTACAATGTGATGAATTTTGGGCATGTATGCTAACTTTTCATCTATTTATTACCTAATTTGTACTTTTTGATTTTGTATTGAAGTGTTTGTCTAGGAATTTTTAACAGCTTTGCAGATTTTGTTATATTTCCATTACTAATTTTCATTGCGTTTTTTATTTTTTCTTTTTCAAAAAAATTCATTGTTTCGCTGAAAGTTCCTTCTTCTGATTTATTATTATTTAAATCATCATAATTATTTAAATCACTAAAATATATTGGCAAATGTTTAATATCAACATAACCATCTGATATTAAATTCATTGATGATTCTATTACATGCTGAAGCTCTCTAATATTGCCAGGCCAATCATATTGGTATAATAACTTTTCCACGTTATTTGTTATACCTGCTACCTTTTTGTTGAAAATTTTATTGTAATAATTTAGAAAATAGTTTATTAACAATGGGATATCTTGGCGTAGTTCAAATATGATGGACATTTCTATTTAGAATAATATGGATGGAAAA
>DAIMMR010000160.1:0-8301 GCA_036720575.1 Clostridium sp. | reverse complement strand
AAAAAATCCACATTAACTCTCCACTTTCCACTCTCAATTCTCAACTAAAAAAATTACGTCGTAATTTTTTAAAATTGCGAAAGTTAAGTTATATATTTATTATATATAATATTTTATTAAAAATATAGTTAATTGTATTGAAAATTAAATTAAAATATATATTTTTTTTATTTTAAAAAATATAAAAAATAATAATTACACATAAACATATATTATCCTGTAGAGTATTATTTTGTAACAACAATAATTATTTAATGTGTATAAGATTGCAGTGAATTCAAAAAATAGAATGAAAGGCAGGGGATTTTATGTGGTACAAAAAAAGTATTGAAGAAATAACAAGAGAATTGGGTACAGATGTGATAAATGGATTAACATCTGAGGAAGCTTCAGTTAGAATAAAAAAATATGGAGAAAATAAGCTAATTGAAAAAAAGAAGAAATCAATTTTAAAACTTTTACTTGAACAGATAAATGATGTACTTATATATATATTACTTGCAGCGGCAGTGGTTTCAGCGGCACTTGGTGAAATAAGTGATGCAATCATAATAATGGTTGTAGTTGTATTAAATGCAGTAATAGGCTTAATTCAAGAATCAAAAGCTGAAAAAGCATTGGATTCTCTAAAAAAATTTTCAGTACCTAAAGCATTGGTTAAAAGAAATGGAGAAGTTATAGAGATTTCTTCTGAAAACATAGTTGTAGGAGATATAATCATATTAGATGCGGGTAAGTACGTTCCGTGTGATTTAAGACTGGTTGAAACCGTAAATTTAAAAATAGAGGAATCTGCATTAACAGGGGAATCTGTGCCTTCTGATAAGTATGTAGAAGATATTTTAGAAGATCAGGATATAGCTCTCGGAGATCAAAAAAATATGGCATTTATGTCCACCCTAGCCACTTATGGAAGAGGTGTAGGTGTGGCTGTGGCAACCGGGATGGATACTGAAATAGGTAAAATAGCTAAAATGTTGGATAATGATGAAAAAAATTTAACTCCACTGCAGAAAAAATTAAGCCAGCTTGGCAAAATTCTTGGCTTTGTAGTTATTATTATATGCGTACTTATGTTCATAACATCATTGATTCAAAAGAGAGATTTATTTGAGATGTTTTTAACGGCTATAAGTTTAGCTGTGGCTGCTATTCCTGAAGGTTTGCCAGCTATGGTTACTATAGTGCTTGCAGTAGGAGTACAGAGGATGATAGGTAAAAATGCAATAATTAGAAAACTCCCAGCTATAGAAACACTTGGTTCTGTAAATATAATATGTTCAGATAAGACAGGGACTTTAACTCAGAATAAGATGACTGTTACAAAGTTTTATGCAGACAATATTTTAAATAACATTTCGGCTATTGACTTAAAAAATAATATACATAAAGAACTTGTAGAAAACATGGTACTTTGTAATGATGCTACTTATTCGGAAAATTCTAAGACAGGAGATCCTACTGAAATTGCACTTTTAGAAATGGGGGTTAAATTCAACGTATTTAAATCTAATGAGATCAAGGAACACAGTAGGGTAAATGAAATACCTTTTGATTCAGATAGAAAACTTATGACTACTTTAAATAAATATGAAAATGGGTATCATGTAATTACAAAAGGTGCAGTAGATAATTTAATTAAAATTTGTGAACATATATATTTAAAGGGAGAGGCTGTCCCTTTTACAGAAGAATTAAAGTCAAATGTAATTAATGCAGCAAATTCTATGTCAAATGAAGCACTTAGGGTTTTATCAGTTGCTTTTAAAGTTATAGATTCACCTAAAATCCAAATTGATTCAATGGAAAATGGATTGACATTTGTGGGCCTTGTAGGAATGATAGATCCTCCTAGAGAAAATGTAAAAAAATCTATAGATGAGTGTAAAAAATCTGGTATAGAGGTAGTTATGATAACCGGAGACCATAAAAATACTGCTTTTGCTATAGCAAAAGAACTTGGTATAGCAGATCATGAATCTCAGGCTATATTAGGAGCTGAATTTGATAAATTATCAGAAAAAGATATACATGATAGAATCCATAATTTAAAAGTATTTGCCCGGGTGTCTCCAGAGCATAAAGTAAATATAGTAAAGGCATTGAAGAAAAAAGGAAACATAGTATCTATGACGGGAGATGGTGTAAATGATGCGCCTTCATTAAAAACTGCAGATATAGGCGTAGCCATGGGAATTACGGGAACAGATGTGGCAAAAGGTGCTGCAGATATGGTGCTTACAGATGATAATTTTTCAACTATAGTGGAAGCTGTAAAACAAGGAAGAAATATATATAATAATATAAGAAAATCTATAGTATTTCTTCTTTCATGCAATATAGGAGAAATAATAGCACTGTTTATGGCAATAGTTTTGGGGTGGCCTACAATTTTAAGACCAATTCATCTCCTTTGGGTAAATCTTATAACAGATAGTCTTCCAGCTTTGGCTCTTGGAGTAGATCCTGATGATCCTGATATAATGAAAGAAAAACCTAGAGATCCACGTAAAGGATTATTTTCAGGTAAGAGCGGAGTATTTTTAGTAGTGAATGGTGTTTTGATAGGAGCACTTACCTTAGCTGCTTTTTATATAGGAACTAAGCTGTATACTAATTCACTTATACATGCGCAGACTATGGCTTTTGTAGTGTTAAGTGTATCACAGCTATTTTATACTTTAAGTATTAGGCATCATGAAAAATCTATGTTTGAGGTTGGAATTTTCAGTAATAAGTATTTAATAGGCGCAATAGTTCTCGGTATAATAATGCAAAGTATAGTTATTACGGTACCCTTCTTGTCTTCAGTATTCAAAGTGTTTAAACTTACAATAAATGATTGGATATTTGTATTAGCACTTTCTTTGGTACCTCTTTTAGTGAATGAAATTATAAAGCTTGTTTATAGAAAATCAGTAAGGAATATTTTATAGAAAATTTAAAATTTCTAAGTAAAAAATCAACTTATTCTCCGGATATTTTTACAACCTTCAGCTCATTAAATATTTTGATCTGATGGCTACCTACTGTAACACTCCCACTTCTATCAAAGTGGGAGATAACAGTAGCTACGCCCCTAGATAATTCATCTAAACTTAGTGGGAGAAGCAAACTCCCACTAAGTAAGATTCATTGATAAGTCTAAGTAAAAAATTCTAAAAAAGCTTCATTATTGTAAAAATATGCTTGCGTATAAGTTGATTTTTCGTTTATAAACCTTGTATATAGTGATTCTAATTGAAATTTTGACTTATACATAAAATATACTAACAAAATGGAAATCACACTTAAAAACTTTTTTTTATAAGTCTTGGTGAGGTATTTTAGAAAATCTTAGAAGCTTATGTATTATGTCTGAGGTACGAGTTTATATAAGCTTCTTTAGATTTTCAAAATACCGAGCTTTAGACTTATAAAAAGTTTTTAGTGTGATGGAATTTGTTAGTATATGGCTGGTATAAGTAAACTTTCTACTTAGAAATCCTATTTTATTTATTGTCTTTAAGCTTTGTTCCCTTTTCATCTTGTAGGATAAGGTGTCTTTTCATGAGTCCACCTAAAGCATTTTTAAAATAATTTTTACTTTCATGAAAGGTATTTCTTATATCTTCTGGAGAACTTTTATCATTATATGGCATGAAACCATTATGATTTTCTAAATAATCTAATATAGACTCCTCTAAGGATAATCTTTCATTTTTAGGTACGCTTCTAGGAGTGAGTCCTAATTTGCCATCTTCGTATATTCTTTTTATTCTTAATTTGAGTTCATCTCCGGGATAAATATCTGTAAAATATTCATTATTTAATATAACCCCTCGGTAAAGATTATCTACGGCCACCATAGCACTGTTATTGGTTTGAAATCCATAAATAGTCCCTTTTACTTCACTGCCAAGTGTGTATTTTTCATCTTCTTCATTGTTCTCAAGATCTAAGGTAAGCAGATATCTGTCTATATCCGTAGTAGCTGCAATTCTATTGGTTTTATCTACATATAGATAAAATAAATAGTATTTTTCTGGAGTCAGCTTATATTTTTGTTCTGCTAAAGGTACAAGTACATCTCTTTCCAAGCCTATATCTACGAAACTCCCGAAACTAGTATTAGCTACAACTTTTAAATAGGCAAGTTCACCTATTTCTGCCTTAGGTTTTTTTAAAGTGGATATTATTCTGTCTTTTGAATCCTTATATATGAATGCATTGACTTCATCGCCAATGGAAAGGGTATCCTCAGTAATATCGCTTTTAGGAAGAAGTATATCATCTTTAGTTCTACCTGTTCCTGCATCTAAGTAGTATCCGAAATTTGCTTCCCTGGTTATTCTTAGTTTGTTAAATTTCCCTATTAGTATCAACTATATTTTCACTCCCCTGTAATGTTTAAAATACTTCTATACTTCAAACATATTATATAATAATATCATAGTTACTGCCAGTTAAGTTAGTATTTAAAGTAGGGCTTATAAGAAGAACTTTACCAAAATATATTTACATACAACTGTAGTTGGCTTTCTTGAAATGGAGTATGAGGGTTTTCTCTAGAATATTTTCTCTCAAAATCTTCTTTTTTATTAATATTATTGAATTTGAATCTATTAAAATGCTAGTATATAAAAAGAATAAATAAATTCATATTAAACAAAAATAATCTACCTGTTAACATTTATTTTTAATTTCTGTACTATTATAGATTTGTTTTATAGATTTGTTTTTAAATTTTGATCTAACACCTATAAGGTACTTGCTTCCAGGAATGTAACTTATTATACAACAAATAATAGGAGTTATTATTATAGTTACTAAAAGTTTTATTAATGGACTATATAGGTAGTGAGTTGAAGGTATCATTCCTGACCATGTTTGAATAACAATAATATGGAGCATATATGCCGGAAAAGAATATTTTCCTATAAATGATAGTAAAATACTGATTTTTTTGCTGGCGGTATCTATGTATAGAGACAGCATATAGAAGAAAATTATTGCTGTAGTTACATATACTATATATAAAGCATGGTCAAATTTTATAAATGGCAGTGGATTACCTATAAAATCTTTTATATCATCATAATAAAAATATGATAAAAGTATAGTGTATCCACCAATAAGTGCATATTTGTATTTTTTTATCATAACTTTTAAATTTGTATAATTAAAAATCATATATGCTCCCACTACAAAATAAAAAATCCATAGTAAAGGTGTTATATTTATAAAACTTTGCTGCAATTTAGAGGGGGTTCCAAATAATAATTTTCCAATTGTAGAAGTAACATAATTGTTGTTTTTCAGTATTAAGTAGTATAGTACAAAAGAAAATATAAAAAACGATTTTTTTATAAAAGTGCTTGTACTATTTAATTTCTTTATAAATAGAAAGATTAAGGGTATATATAGATATAATCTGATTATCATGCCCATATACCATAAATGGTAAGCAGAATTACCAGTAACTATTTGTCCTATAAAGTTGGTAAAACCATAAGTGCTGTGATGTAAAATTAAATCATTTATAAGGGAACAAAAGATATAAGGTAAAATTAGAAATTTTAATTTTTTGATATAGAAGTTTAATACATCCATACGATCATAATATACATAAATGAGGCATATGGCAGTTAATGATACAAATATAGGTACAGCAGTTTTACCTATTGAATAAATAAATTTTGAAATAAGTCTATTTTCTAGAGAAATATCTTTTATAAAAGAATAACCGCCAAAAGTGTGTTGTATTACTACTAAGATAAAAGCAATTCCTCTCATTATGTCTAATTCTGCTAATCTATCTTTAGTCATATTTTCCTCCTCCTAAGTAAAAAATATCCTTGTACAGTTTACACTTATCTAAATGGAAAGGCAATTTCCTATGATTTAAGATTAAACTTATAAATAGCTTTAAATTTGCTTTACATCACTTATAATATAAAGTATATAATAGAAGTTAAAAGATTATTAGGGAGGAAAATATAATGTCATCAATGGATTTTGTAAGAGTATCTGCAGCATGTCCTTTAACAAATGTAGCAGATATAGAATTTAACTTAAATAATATAAAGCTGTGCATAGATAGATCTCTAGAGCAAAAATCAAAACTTGTAGTCTTTCCGGAACTTTGTATAACCTCATATACCTGTGCAGATCTTTTTGAACAGCAGCTGCTTTTGGAGAAATCTGTAGAAGCTCTAAAAAAGCTGTGTGATTACTCAAAAGACATAGACATACTAATAGCTGTAGGGGCACCTCTTACATATAATTGTTGCCTTTATAATTGTGCATACATAATATTCCGGGGTAATATTCTAGGTATTGTTCCCAAAAGTTATATTCCAAATTATGAGGAGTTTTATGAAAAAAGGTGGTTTACAGAGGGACTAAAGGTTACAGATGAAAAGGTTAACTTTTATTTTCAAGAAGATATTCCATTTGGAACAAACTTGATATTTACCTGTGGTAATTTTAAATTTGGAATTGAAATATGTGAAGATCTATGGACAGTAGTACCTCCAAGTAGTTATTTATGTCTTATGGGTGCAAACATTATAGGAAACCTCTCTGCATCTAATGAAGTTGTAAGTAAATCAACTTATAGGAGAAACTTAATATCATCTCAAAGTGCCAGATGTATGTGTTCTTATATATATTCATCTTGTGGAGTATTTGAATCTTCTACAGATTTAGTGTTTAGTGGGGATATGTGTATTTCTGAAAATGGAGCAATCCTAGAATCTGGGGAAAGATTTAAAAGAGAAAATCAAGTTATTACTACAATTGTAGATTTAGGACGATTAGCTGCGCAGCGTTTAAGAAATGTGAGCTTTAGAGATAGTGTAAAGTTATTTTTGGAGAAACCTATAGAAGTTAAATTTCACTTTGAAACTATGGATTATGGAAGATTTGATAGAACTGTTGACAAACATCCTTTTGTACCTTCAGGTAAAGATGAAAGGGAAATTAGATGTAGGGAAATATTTAACATACAAACTTCTGCTCTTGCTAAAAGAGTAAGTCATACTAATTTAAAAAGAGCGGTTATAGGTATATCAGGTGGACTTGATTCTACCTTGGCCTTGCTTGTTACAGTGAAAACCTTTGATATGTTAAAGATATCGAGAGACAATATAATAACTGCTACTATGCCAGGATTTGGTACTACAGATAGAACTTATAATAATGCGGTAGATTTGTGTAAAAGTTTAGGAACGGAACTTAGAGAAATAAACATAGTAGATGCATGTCTTCAACATTTTAAAGATATATCCCACGACAGAGAAATACACGATGTAACTTATGAGAATGTTCAGGCAAGAGAGAGGACGCAGATTATAATGGACATAGCAAATAAAGAAGGTGGACTTGTAATTGGAACAGGTGATCTTTCTGAGCTTGCACTTGGATGGTGCACTTATAATGGCGATCATATGTCTATGTATAGTGTGAATTGTTCCATACCTAAAACGTTGGTAAGATATTTAGTAAGATATGTAGCAGATAAAGAAGTATCAAAAAATATATCGGATATTTTGATAGATATACTTGATACTCCAGTAAGTCCAGAGCTTCTGCCTAAAGATAAAAATGGAAAGATAGCACAGAAAACAGAAGATATAGTGGGTCCATATGAGCTTCATGACTTTTTCTTGTATTATTTTGTTAGACATAGTTATTCGCCTGAGAAGATATTGTTTTTGGCAGAACAAGCTTTTAAAAATGATTATGATAATGATGTTATTTGTAAATGGTTGAAAGTATTTATAAAAAGATTTTTCACTCAACAATTCAAGCGATCTGCAATTCCAGATGGACCTAAGGTAGGTACTGTAAGTTTGTCTCCTAGAGGAGATTGGAGAATGCCTTCAGATGCCAGCTTTAATTTATGGATGTAAAAATAAAATTTGTATAAAATCAGCTTTATTGATGAATAGATATAGTATACTGTTTATAATATAGGGGGAGGAAAAACTTATAGGTTCCTTTTTTAATCAGGCTAAAAAGGCAATACAAGAAAATTTAATAGAAGGGGGAAATTTATATGTCTAATATTATTCTATGGACTGTAATTGGTTTAGCAGCTTTATTTGTAGACATGGTAACTAGTGCTTTCCTATTTGTATGGTTTACCATAGGAGCAATTGCCGCCATTGTAGCAGGAATATTAAAATATTCTTTTATAGTTCAATTTGTAGTATTTTTAGTAGTGAGTATAGTGTTTACACTTGTTTGTTATCCAATAGTTAAAAAAAATATTAAAAAATCTATAAAACCTACTTTGCTTAGGGAAAAAACCTATGT
>DAIMMR010000159.1:0-8314 GCA_036720575.1 Clostridium sp. | reverse complement strand
GCCATCATAGCCTCAGCAACTTTTAAAAATCCAGCAATATTGGCTCCTACAACTATATTTCCTTCATACCCATATTCTTTTGCTGCATTTTTAGAATTATTATAAATATTAATCATTATATTTTTGATCTTATTATTTACTTCTTCAAATGTCCATGAATACCTTATACTATTTTGAGACATTTCAATAGCAGAACATGCAACTCCTCCTGCATTGGCTGCTTTAGAAGGTCCAAAAAGAATCTTATTACTCAAAAATACATTTATTGCATCTAAAGTTGAAGGCATATTCGCTCCTTCTGATACAGCTATAACACCGTTTTTTACAAGAGTCTTAGCAGATTTCTCATTTATTTCACCTTGAGTTGCACAAGGAAGAGCTATATCACACTTAACATTCCAAATTTCTCTAAAATCTGGTACATACTTAGCAGTAGGCACACTTTTTAGATATTCTTTTATTCTTCCCCTTCTAACTTCTTTAATTTCTTTTACTACATCTAGATTAATTCCATTTTCATCTAAAATATATCCATTAGAATCAGAACAAGTAATAACTTTAGCTCCAAGTTCAGTTGCTTTTTCAATAGCATAAATAGCCACATTTCCCGAACCTGAAACTACTACTTTTTTATCTTTGAAACTCAAATTATGATCTTTTAGCATTTCTTCAGTAAAATAAACTAATCCATATCCAGTTGCTTCTGTTCTGGCAAGACTTCCTCCATAAGTCAGTCCCTTGCCTGTCAAAGTACCCTGTTCACTTACACTTTTAAGTTTATTATAATAGCCATATAGATATCCAATTTCTCTTCCACCGACACCTATATCTCCTGCGGGTACATCTCTATTAGAGCCTATGTATTTGTACAGCTCAGACATAAAAGCTTGGCAAAATCTCATAACTTCGTTATCAGATTTGCCTTTTGGATCAAAATCTGAACCGCCTTTTGCTCCTCCGATAGGTAAACCTGTTAAGGAATTCTTAAATATTTGCTCAAATCCTAAAAATTTTACAATACTTTGATTTACAGATGGATGAAATCTTAACCCACCCTTATACGGTCCTATAGCCGAATTAAATTGAATTCTAAAACCTCTGTTTACTTGAACCTCTCCATTATCATCAACCCATGGGACTCTAAAACTTATAGCTCTTTCTGGTTCAGTTAATCTTTCAAGTAATCCTGCTTTAATAAAATCAGGTCTTCTATCAAATACCGGTACTAAAGAAGCTAAAACTTCTTTTACCGCATCAAGAAATTCTTTTTCACCTGAATTTCTTTTTTGTACAGTACTTAAAACTTTTTGAACATACTCTTTGCCATCCATATTATTACTCCTTCATAAAATAATTGTAGTTATCTTTACTATTTTACTTATAATTATACCAAAATTAACATAATTTAAAAGCATATTCTATCATTTTATAGAAATTCTGCACAAATTTAAATTACTATTTATCCATATACATATTATTCAATATATGTAACATAATCAATTATATCTAGGTTTACTGTTCTTTAATTTAACAAAAAATACAGTGATAACCGTAAATAGAAACATGATTAATCCACAGCTAAAGAATCCAAATTTACCACCGAATTTTTCCATAACTACACCCACGAAAGCACTACCAAAAGGGGTGCTTCCAATATTTAAAAGAGCGTATATACTCATTACCCTTCCCCTATATTCATCTTCTGTATTAAACTGCAGTGTAGCATTTGCCTTATTTAAAAAAGTAAGTCCGAAAAATCCTATACATACAAATAGCATCCCTACTAATAAATAACTACTTGTAAATAAAGTTACTATTTGTAAAATAGCCAATATAAATGAATTTATAATGAGGAAATACTTACTTCTAAACCCTCTACCTATTCCTGCCATAAAAATAGCTCCTAAAAATGATCCTGCACCTGAAAGACTTAAAAGAAGACTATACTCTTTTGCTCCCCCATTCATGACTTGTTTTGCAAATACAGGTATAATTACATTGCTATTAAATGCAAAAGTGCATACTATAGCCATCATAAACATTACAGATAGGAGTATTTTCTTATTTATAGTATACATAATTCCACCTTTTAAGTCCTGAATTAAATTGAAGTTTTTAGACTTTAATGTTGGGTTACCTTTGGCCTTTATTTGAAATACACCATAAATAACAGGTATAAAACTAATTGTATTGATAAGAAAGCACTGAAATACCCCTACTTTGTTCATTATTATTCCTGCAAACGCAGGTCCAACTATACGTGATATATTAAAAACAGTTGAATTTAAAGATATAGCATTTGGAAGATCCTTTTTTCCTACAAGTTCAATAAAGAAAGACTGCCTTGTAGGCATGTCCAAACTTGTTATAATTCCATTAATAACAGACAATATAGCTAATATCCAATACTTACTATATCCAACATAAACAACAAAAGTCAATATAAAGGACTGTATCATGTAAGAAAACTGAGTCATTAAAATAATTTTTCTTTTAGGATATCTTTCTGCTATAACACCTGCGATAAGAGTAATCAAAAGTACCGGTGCATATTGAAATACTGATATAAGTCCAAGAAGAAAAGGAGAATTAGTTATCTTATACACATACCAACTGAGCGCAGTATTTTGAATCATAGTTCCCATTAGTGACAAAAGCTGTCCCGACAAAAAATATCTAAAATCTCTATGTTTTAGGGATGAAAAAACATCCCTCACTGTACTTTTGAAACTCATGCTAAATCCTTCTTTCAATTATGAGTTAAAATAGATGCAAATAAATGCTATCAGATTATACGCCTGATAGCACTTTATTTACTTTGCCTGCTGTTTTAAATAAGCTAATATAAAATTATCAATTTCTCCATCCATTACTGAAGACACATTTCCATTCTCTACTCCAGTTCTATGATCTTTTACAAGAGTATACGGATGGAATACATAGGATCTTATCTGGCTTCCCCATCCCATGTCCTTAAGTTCTCCTGCAAGATCTTCTATCTTTTCCTTATGTGCTCTTTCTTTAAGTTCCACAAGTTTTGATTTTAACATGAGCATTGCAGTTTGTCTATTATAATGCTGACTTCTTTCATTCTGGCACTGTACAACTATACCCGTAGGTATATGAGTTATCCTAACTGCAGATTCCGTTTTATTTACGTGCTGTCCGCCTGCACCAGAAGACCTATAGGTATCTACCCTTAAATCTTCTGGTCTTATGTCTATATCTTGACTTTTGGTAAGCTCTGGTAAAACCTCTACAGATGCAAAAGAAGTCTGTCTTTTTCCATTAGCATTGAAAGGCGATATTCTAACCAATCTGTGGATACCCTTTTCGGCTTTCAAATACCCATAAGCAAATTCCCCTATTATCCTTAATGATACGCTTTTTATTCCAGCATCATCTGCAGGAAGAATGTCTAAAGTCTCAACTTTATATCCAGATTTTTCTGCCCACCTAGTATACATCCTCAAAAGCATCTCCGTCCAGTCCTGAGCATCTGTGCCACCTACTCCCACATGTAAATTCAATATGGCATTGTTTTTATCATATTCTCCTGATAAAAGTATTTCTATTTTAAGTTTATCAATTATATTTTCAATATCTTCTACCTCAGACACTACATCTTTACATCCAGATATATCTTCCTCTTCTTCAGCAATATGGGCTAATACTTCTGCATCATTTATTCTACTCTCTAATTTATTATATATATTCAGTTTTTCATTTAAAAACTTTTCCTCAGAAGTTACTTCTTGGGCTTTTTCCGGATCATCCCAAAAATTAGGCTCCTGCATTTTCATCTGAAGCTCTTCTATTCTATTTTTACAGTTATCTAAGTCAAAGAGACTCCTTTACTTTACTTAATGTTTTTTTTAATACACCTAACTTTGATAGGGATTCTTCCAAATCAATTATCATACGACCACCTCAACATTATCTTAGTTATTAGCAACTCTTCCACAACAATTTTTGTACTTTTTACCGCTGCCACAAGGACAAGGATCATTTCTTCCTACAGTTTTTTCTTTCCTTATAGGTTTTTTCTTCATTGCAGTTTCTTCACCTTGATTAGTAATTACATTCCTAGTTACCCTTTCTCTCTCAGGTGCTTTTTCGATTTGTACATGAAGAAGATATTTAACAGTATCCAATTTAATATTATATATCATTTCCTCAAACATCTGGCTACCTTCAAACTGATATGCTTGCGCTGGTTCCTGCTGCCTATAGGCTTTAAGTCCAATAGCTCTCTTTAAGTGTTCCATATCGTCTATATGATCCATCCACTTTGTATCAACAACTCTAAGTAAGATAACTCTCTCAATTTCTCTCATCTGATCTGGAGTACACTCTTCTTCTTTTTCTTCATAAATTTTTTGGCCTATGCTTATAAACTTTTCTTTGATTTCTTCATTAGAAAAATTTATAATATCCTCTTTCTTTACAGAATCTTTTGGCACATACACTTCTTCCATGTAGTATATCAACTTTTCTACTTCCTCTTCAAAATCCTCTTCTATACCGGATATATGTGAGTCTACAATAGAAGATACTAAGCTCTTTATCATATCAATCATGGAATCTCTAAGGTCTTCTCCCTCAAGTACCTGAGATCTCTGTTTATATATAATTTCCCTCTGCTTATTTATTACATCGTCATATTGAAGTAAAGTTTTTCTTATATCAAAGTTATTTCCTTCTACTTTTTTCTGTGCACCTTCTATAGCATTTGTAACCATTTTACTTTCTATGGCCTCATCTTCTTTGAGTCCTAATTTTTCAACTATTCCCTGAAGCCTATCTGAACCAAATATCCTCATCAGATCATCTTCTAATGATACATAAAATCTTGATGTACCAGGATCCCCTTGACGTCCTGAACGTCCTCTAAGCTGGTTATCAATTCTCCTTGACTCATGTCTTTCAGTTCCTATTATTTTAAGTCCGCCAAGAGCAACTACACCCTTTCCAAGTTTTATATCAGTACCACGACCTGCCATATTAGTTGCTATAGTAATTGTTCCCTTTTCTCCTGCATGAGAAATTATTTCTGCTTCCATTTCATGAAACTTAGCATTTAAAACTTGATGAGGTACTCCTCTTTTCTTTAACATATCTGAAAGTAACTCAGATTTTTCTATACTTACTGTACCTACAAGTACAGGCTGACCTTTTTTATAGGTTTCATATATTTCATCTGCTATAGCTTTAAACTTTCCTTTTGCACTTTTATAAACTACATCAGGGTAATCTGTTCTTGCTATAGGCTCATGGGTAGGTATTTCTATTACATCAAGTCCGTATATTTCTCTAAATTCACTTTCCTCTGTCAGTGCAGTACCTGTCATACCTGATAATTTATTAAACATCCTAAAATAATTTTGATAAGTAATAGTTGCAAGTGTCTTTGATTCTCTCTCTACTTTTACATTTTCCTTAGCTTCTATAGCTTGATGTAACCCATCGCTGTATCTTCTACCTTCCATCATTCTTCCTGTAAATTCATCTACAATAAGTACTTCTCCATTTTTTACCATGTAATCTTTGTCTCTTTTCATTATGTAGTTAGCCTTTAAAGATTGAACTACATAATGCTGTATTTCCATGTTTTCCGGATCAGCATAATTATCTAAATGGAAAAAGTTTTCAGCCTTTTTTACACCTGTATCTGTAAGTATTACCGAATTTGCCTTTTCGTCTACTTCATAATCCTCTTTTTGTAAAGTTTTTGCAAAACTGTCTGCAATATTGTAAAATTCAGTTGACTTTTCTCCTTCGCCTGAAATAATAAGAGGTGTTCTTGCTTCATCAATTAAAATTGAGTCAACCTCATCTACTATAACAAAGTTAAGTCCTCTTTGTACTCTTTCTTCTTTGTAAATAACCATGTTATCTCTTAAATAGTCAAATCCGAACTCACTGTTGGTTCCATAAGTTATATCACAATTGTATGCTTCCTGTCTCTGGGACTGATCCAAATCATGTAGTATTACACCTACTTTAAGTCCTAGTGCTTCATATACAGGTGCCATGGTATCTCTATCTCTTTTTGCTAGGTAGTCATTTACTGTAACTATATGAACTCCTTTTCCCGTAAGTGCATTTAAATATGCGGGTGCGGTAGCAACAAGTGTTTTACCTTCACCAGTTTTCATCTCTGATATTCTTCCTTGATGGAGCACTACTCCACCTATTAACTGTTCTCTATATTGCTTTAAGCCTATAGTTCTATATCCTACCTCTCTAACAACAGCAAAAGCTTCAGGTAATATTTCATCTAAAGATTCACCCTTAGAAAGTCTATCTTTAAATTCATCTGTCTTTGCTCTAAGTTCTTCACTCGTCAATCCCTGCATTTTTGAATCCAAATTGTCTATTTTATCTACTATAGGGATAACTCTTTTTACTTCCCGTTCACTATATGAACCGAATATTTTCTGAAAAAGTTTCATTATTTTCATCCTCACCATGTTAAATTTGTTTACAAAAGTATACACCTTATAAATTATATCATCTAATTATTAGGTGTTCAACTTATTAAATAATAGTTTACTTTAGTTTAATAATATGCTTCCTATTTTTAGGCTATAAAAAGAGGAAGCTTTATGCTCCCCCTTTATTGCATCTAATTTTTAAAATTCAGGCTCTATTAATCCGTAATTTCCATCCCGTCTTTTATATACTACATTCACTTCTCCATTTTCAGCATCCTGATATACAAAGAAACTATGACCTAAAAGTTCCATTTGAAGAACTGCTTCTTCAGATGACATTGGTTTTATTGCAAATTTCTTGGTTCTAACTATTTTTTGTTCTTGTTTGTCTTTTTCTAACTCATCTGGTATACATTGAAATCTTAAAGATTCTGAATTGTTTCTTCTTAACAGCTTTGTCTTTTGCTTTCTTATCTGTCTCTCTAATTTATCCACAACTAAATCAATTGAAGCATACATATCTGAATTTCCTTCTTCTCCTCTTAGTATAACTCCTCCAAAAGGAATAGTGACTTCAATTATTTGTCTAGTTTTTTGTACGCTTAATGTAACATGTGCTGCTACATCAGGGTTGAAATATTTTTCTAGCTTACATAGCTTCTTCTCCACCGCATTTTTCAATGCATCAGTTACCACGATATTTTTCCCTTTTACAGTTATTTTCATATTCCCAGCCCCTTCCTATTGTAATCCTAAACATATGTAAAGGATTAATCTATGTTTTGTTAGTTATATTTTAATACTGTTTAGCATAAATTACAATAGCTATTAATGACACATTTATACTATTTTTTCATTAATACCAAAAACTAATAATAAATAATCTTTTAAAATTAATATAGCAGTCTAAAAAAGACTGCTATATTGCACAGTTAGTGCATTTGCAAGTTAGCTGACCTGGTATTTGACCCCACACTCGCCTGCTGGAACTTTCGCTACCGGGAATTAACCTCTCACTACTAATCCTCTCGTGTTTTACGGCAGGACTTACTTCTAAGCCGCACCATGCTCATTAAATATTTTATCTAACTTACGTGGATCGTTTCGCCTGCGACTGGCATCGACTTTCAACCACAAACCTAACTTGACTAATAAAATTATACTCTACTTTTTGCTCCAGTCAATACGTTAATTTTTTTTGCTCCATTTTTCAAAAGTTCTACACAGCATCCAAAAGCTGTAGCACCAGTAGTTAAAACATCATCTATTAATAAAATTTTTTTATTTTTTATACTTTTCTTATTGCATACCTGAAAGCTTTCTGACATATTACTCCATCTCTCTGTTTTATCTAATCCTATTTGATCCTTTGTTTCCTTTATTTTGTCTAAGCAGCATATAACAGGTTTATTAGCATACCTGCCCAAACTGTTCGCCAAATATTTAGCTTGATTATATCCTCTCTTTTTCAATGCTTTCTTAGTCATAGGTACATATGTAAAAACATCAAAATCAATGTGATTATTAGCTATAATATTTCTCATACACTTTGCTATAACATCTCCAGCCCTAAAAGAGCTCTTGTATTTTAATTTTATTATAAGTTCCATCATCGCTCCAGAATAATAAGCACTACTATAACATTGAAATTTTTTATCATCATACCCAATTTCAAAACTGTCTTTACAAATTTTTATATTGTCTTCACAATCTTCACATATGGTTCTATCATCATATATATCCTTTTTACACAGTATACATCTTTCATCTCCACAATATATAAGCCCTAGCACACAATCCAATAAAAATTTTAAATTTTTAGTAATCCCATGTTCCATGCTTCCCTATTAAAATTGCTAGTTATACTCTTTGCTTTC
>DAIMMR010000158.1:0-8322 GCA_036720575.1 Clostridium sp. | reverse complement strand
GGTTTAATTAATTACACATTTAAAATTATATCACAGTAATTTTATAAAATTACTGCATACTTAGTTACTATTTTAGATTAGATATAGAAGTGATATTCCTCTAAAGGTAGGAAAAGCTAAAACCTCTAAAGAGAATATGTCATGGACTGCAGTCCAACTGTGTGTGAAAAAAGTTGGACAACTCATATTAACTGTTGGAATATTTTCTGGAAGTTGGAATACGCCAAGTGAAAATACCTATAAGATTTTAGATGATGCTATATTAAATTTTGTAAAAAAGTTAAATTACCTAAATAATGGCTATCAGGTTACTTCACAGATATTTGATAAGGGAAAAGTAGTGTTTCGTCCACTTTCATTTTCAGAATATAGAACCTATAAACCATATCCATGGAGTATAAAGAAGTATTCAAATTTTGAATGGGATTGCATTAAATTACCATCTAGATCAAATGGAAAAAATGTTTCATAGCTGAGTATTTTACTTATGGGGATAAGCAGCCGGTTTTTCCTTTTTCATTATAGCCTTTGCAGCTATATCTGAAATATAACCAAGAACTGCACCGGCAACGAGAGCAATAACAACTGCTGTCCAGGAAGCTTTTTCAAATACATTTCCACCAAAGAATGATCCAGCACCAGCGAATGCACCTGGTATGAAGGAAAGTATGTCGATACGAGCTTCTAAAACCATTATGAAACAAACAATTCCAACTGCAATACCTACTGCTACAGGAAGTGACAATCCTTGCTTATTAAGTAAAGTAAAGCCTTGGATTGCGATAAAAGCCCATAATGCACCAACTAAGTTAGCAACTAAAGTTTTAGTTAAGCCTTCAACCTTTGCACCTGAAGCAAAATAGCATGCCCAAGAAATAAAACCAATCCAAATAATTAAACCAAAATTAAGACCTATACCTGCCCAAAGTCCTGCAAGTATAGCAATTGTAATAGCTACAGAAGTTAAATAATCCATAATAAGTCCTCCTTAATAAATTAAATAATACCTTTTTGTAAATGTATATTACAATGAACACTTCCTTATGGTATCTTGTGATATAGTTATACAAAATATTCAGCGGTGGCAAAAAAGGGAGTTGTAATCAAGCAAAAAACTTTTATTAAAATAAACGTGATAAGTATGTATATCCACACCTATAAGTGGAAAAATAAACTTGAGGTGATAACATATGAAAAACATTGGTGTGGAAAAAGGATTGTCTAGAATGGCAGATTATCTAAATGCTCAAGGATATTCAGTGCAAATTTTAGGCGAAGATTTTGAGAATAATGTTTCAAAGTGCAAGAATTTAGATGCAATTGTTACGGCAGGATATAATACAGATATGATGGGATTTAGTGATACTTCTACAAAAGTTCCTGTTATTAATGCCAATGGCTTAACACAAGAAGAAGTAAAGAATATGATTCAGCAGAAAACTACTAGATAATAAATATCAGCATTGCTGTTCCTAGAATGTAGGATACGAAGAACTAACATAGAAATATAATAGGATTAAGGAGAGAAATACCTTAGTCCTATCTTTTAGGTGTGGATAGGTACCATATGGCAGTTTATAGTTCGACTACCAATACAACTTGTAACTTTAAAGTATATCTTTAAAGCGATATGTTCCAAAATAAAGATTGTCTATACGCTGGATGGTTTACTAATATCGTAATTTGGATTTTACTAGATTTTGTTGTAATATATAGTATATACGGAAATGAAAGGAGAGGTAATATATGGTTTTTTTTAAGAATATGAGAGTAAGGATAAAATTAATTTTATGTTTCCTTATTATATCTATATTAATTGTTATTGTTGGAATTATAGGTATAAAATCGTTAGGAGTTGTAAATGCCAATTCTGAAAAAATGTACAGTAATAGACTTCAGAGTGTGTACATGCTTACAGATATGAAACAAAATTTGACACAGGCTGAGTATGATATATTACAGCTGGTATATGTAAAGGATAATTCTAAAAAGGATGATTTAGAAAAAGATATTCAACAAAATAAGGCTGAAAGTGATAAATATATTTCAAGTTATGAAAAGCTATCCATGAACGACGAAGAAAAGCAAATATGGTCTACATTTAAAAGTCAACTTAATCAATATAGAACTTTAAGAGAAAATGTTGTAAAATCTGTAGATACGGCAAATAATGATAAGGTAGTAACACAGTATGAGCAATTAATAGGATATAAGACGGAAATGTTTAGCAACCTTGAAAAACTTATAAGTATAAATAATGATATTGCCAAGGCATCTGATGTAGATAACCATTTAGTATATATAACTTCAAATAGATCTATGATAATATTAATGATAATAGGGTTACTAATTGCAATAGGTCTTGGATTATTTGTATCAAGGGATATAAGCAAATCACTAATGGAAACATTAGATTTTGCAGAAAATTTATCAAAATTTGATTTAACCCATGAGTATCAAGTTACTAGAAAAGATGAATTTGGTAAAACCAGTGAAGCACTTATAAAAGCCCAGAAGAATATCAAAGAACTTATAAAGGTAATAATGGATAATTCACAGGATATGAGTGCGTCTAGTGAAGAGCTTTCTTCTACATCAGAAGAATTGTCATCCAAGGTTCAAGAAATAGATAATGCAGTAACAAATATAACATCTCAAATTGAAGATGCAAGTGCATCATCAGAACAAATATCTGCATCTATGCAAGAAGTAGATTCAAGCATCAATGAGTTATCTGGCAAAGCAATAGAGGGAAGCAATAATGCAAACAAGGCAAAAGAAAAGTCCACCAAAGGCAAGAAAGACGGAAAAGAGATTATGGATCAGGTACAAAATTTGTATGAGGAAAAGAGAAACAATATGCTGCAGGCAATTGAAGATGGAAAGGTTGTTAAGAATATAAGGGTTATGGCAGAGACTATTTCAGGTATTGCAGAACAGACAAGTTTGCTTGCACTAAATGCATCTATAGAGGCAGCTAGGGCAGGACAACAGGGAAAAGGCTTTGAGGTAGTTGCACAGGAGGTAGGAAAACTTGCAGAAGAATCCCAAAATGCTGTAGCAAGTATACATGATACTATTTTAAAGGTTCAGGATGCATCTAAAAAGTTATCTGAAAATGGTAGTGATTTGTTAAAATTCATAAATGAAGAGATATATGGGAAAATTGATCGGCTTAGAGGTATAATAGATTACTATAGTGAGGATTCAGATTTTGTAAGTAAGATGTCGGAAGAAATAGCATCTATGTCGGAAGAACTTACTGCTACAGTTGGTCAAGTAAGTGATGTAATTCAAAATGTGGCGTCAACTTCACAGAAGTCAAGTGAAAATGCACAAAATATAAAAATTGGTGTTAGTGAAACAACCAAGGCAATAAATCAGGTAGCTTTGACTGCACAAAGTCAGGCTGAATTTTCACAAAATCTGAGCGAAATCGTACAAAAATTTAAGATTTAGAAGAGTTCATATCTAAAGTTTTTTTATGATAAATATGATATAATGATGTTGTTTAGAAATTTTACCATAAATGTTCATCAATATTAATGTAAATTAGGAGATAAGTAGGTTGAAAAGAAATAAGATATTTATTAGTGGTTATGCAAAACTTCCAGGAGGAATAACGGCAACTGAAGTTTATACTGAAATTGCAATGACAGCTGTTTTAGATAGGGTTACGGGAAAAATATATGAAATAGAGTGTACACTTGTAACTAATACAGCAAGAGAATATATAAAAAGATTGTTGGTTGGTAGAAACATAAATGATATGGATGATATGGTAAAAGACATTGCTGATAATTATTTTGGAATTGCTAAAAAAGCTATAATAGCGTCGTTGACAAACTGTTATGAAAGATATATACTTATTACCAAAAGCGGTAATGAAGACAAATAAATTTAATAAAATTGCCATTTTGTTATGGTGTAAAGTTATCCCTTTGCATAAAAGTGACAGGAACACGGCATTAGTATATTTTAAAGTATATTAATGCTGTTTTTTGATGTTGTTTTTTAATTAAAAATATATAAGTTGAATAAAGGGGAGGTATAAATAAAATTTAAAAAGATTTTAAGCAATATATTTAAGTAATATTTTAAGAAAGGATGTTTATAATTTTGGGTTACGTATTTATTATTTTAGCTGCTGTAATTTTTAGTACAATGGAGATCGCAGGTAAATTAGCTGTGGGTTTAAATCCATTGCAATTAAATTTCCTTAGATTTTTAATAGGAGGATTGATTTTATTCCCACCAACTATCAAAGCTATGAGAAATAAAAAAATGAAGTTTAAAAAAGATGATTTATATTATTTCTTAGGTACAGGATGTTTATGTGTTGTACTCAGTATGTCCCTGTTTCAATTGGCAATTACATTTACAAAGGCATCTACGGTTGCCATAATTTTTAGTACAAACCCTGTATTTACGGTAATGTTTGCATATTTGTTCTTAAAAGAAGATTTAAATAGGGGTACTATTATATCAATTATATTTAGTCTAATTGGTATAGTGTGCATACTAAATCCTTTTGGTACAGTTAGTGATGTAAAAGGTATAGTATTATCTATTTTAGCAGCGGTTACTTTTTCACTATATAGTGTAGTTGGAAAGCTTAGATCTGAAAAATATGGAAGTATTACTTTAAACTGTGTTAGTTTTTTAGTTGGAGATGTTATGATGCTTCTAATTATATTATTATCAAATCTTCCAGTAGTTAGCAGCATGATAAATTTAAATGGTGGTTTAAGCTTTATGTATCATATACCAATTATTTATGGAATAAGTGCTGCTAATATAATTCCAGTAATATTTTTAGGAATTGTAGTAACAGGGTTGGGATATATGTTTTATTTTATGGCTATGGACGAGACTTCAGCAACCACAGCATCTATAGTTTTCTTTATTAAACCGGCACTTGCACCTATTTTTGCATTAATTGCTTTAAATGAAAAAATACCTATGAATACTGTCATAGGTATATGCTTCATACTAATTGGGTCCTATTTTTCCTTTACAGCTAAGAGTAGGGCTAGAGTTGGAGAAGTAGAAAGTTAAATAAGAATAAGAATTCAATAAATTTAAGCAGAATTTTGTTGAATACGGTATATATTTGTGTTAATATTATTGATAATGTAAAGGAAACTATGATATATATGCCGTAATTTGGGTATCAGACATATACGGAGTTAATGATACAACCGACCTTACATCTATAATCTATAGGTGTGAGGTTTTATTTTTACAATTTAATATTTTACGAGGGGGGAAATAATATGAGATGGTTTAATGATTTAAAAATTAAACAAAAACAGGTTATAGGGTTTTTTACAGTAATTTTATTTGTTGTAATAGTAGGAACAATAGGTATATTAAATATGTATAGAATAAATAAAGGTTCAAGTAGTATGTACAGTGTCAACTTGGAAAATGTTAAAAATCTTGATAAGCTTGATGCAGATATAATGCATCATCGTCTAGAATTAATGAATCTTGTAGAAAGCAGGGATAAGAATAAAGTTGAGGATACTGTACAGACTGTAACTACTTATCAAAATGAAGATAATAGTCTGCTTAATGAATATAAAAATTCTAGTTTGACTTTACAGGAAAAGAATTTACTATCTAAATTGGAAAATCAGCTAGCTGACTGGCGGAGCATATGCGATAAAATTATAGAGCTTATGCGTCAGGGAAAATATGATGAAGCAGCAAATTTAAATAAAGAAGCCATTACCTATAGAAGTAAATTGACCGCTACTATCGAGCAGTTAAGTGAAAGTGCAGTAAAGGAAGCTAGTAATAAGAATATTGAAAATACAGCTATGTATAATGAGTCAATGTATATGATAATGATAATTACTCTAATTGGAATAGCTGCAGCTTTCTTTTTAGGAAATAAGATTGCTTCATCAATTTCAAAAGAAGCAAATAATATTTTGAAATTTACAGATGCTATAAGTCAGGGTGATTTAAGTAAATCTATTCAGGCATTGAGTAAAGATGAAATGGGAACTATAGTGAGAGAACTGGATAAGGCCAGAGAGAACATTAAGAGTTTGATAATTGAGATAACACAAAGTACTGAAAACATAGGTGCCTCTAGTGAAGAGTTATCTGCTACTACGGAAGAAATTTCTTCTATGATGACAGCTGTAAATGAATCTACTTCACAAATAGCAGGAGGATCTGAGGGTTTAAGTAGAATTACAGAAAAAATAAGTGGCTCCTGTGAAGAAATGGAACAAAGTACAAATGAACTTGCAAAAAAGGCAGATAAAACTGCAAAATCTTCAACAGAGATAAAAAAACGTGCTGTGGACATAAAGGAAAAGGCAGCTCAAAGTATAGAAGAAGGTACTGAGATTTATAACAAAAGAAGAGATGATATTATAAAAGCCATTGAAAAGGGTAAAGTAGTTTCAAAAGTTAAAATTATGGCAGCTTCTATTGGTGATATAGCAGAGCAGACAAATCTCCTAGCGTTAAATGCAGCTATTGAAGCTGCAAGTGCAGGTGAGCATGGCAAGGGATTTGCAGTAGTTGCAGATGAAGTTAGAAAATTGGCAGAAGAATCATCAGAAGCAGTTAAAAATATAAATAGAATGGTACTTGCAGTGGAAGATGCTTTTAATAATTTGTCTGACAGCGGCAAAGAAATTTTGAATTATATGTCAAATAGTGTTAAACCAAATTATCAATTTCTAATGGATACAGGCCTGCAGTATGAAAAAGATGCAGAGTTTATGAATCAGATGTCAGATCAAATTGCTGTAGCTTCAAAACAGATGAGCGAGATAGTATCTGAGGTAAATGGTGGTATTCAAAGTGCAGCAGCTACTGCCCAGGAGTCTGCGGCTGGATCTGAGGAAATTTCAAGCAGCGTAAATGAAGTTACCAAGGCTATTACAGATATAACCGCTTCTTCTCAAAGTCAGGCAGAACTTGCACAGAAACTTACAGATATAGTAAATAAATTTAAAGTATGATATGTCACATATTAAATTCACATATAAAGGTGTCCATTGTAGATCAGGAGATTGATTAGTGCACAAAATTAGTTGTTGACAAAAATAAGTCATAAAAATAGATTCATGAAAGTAGAATGTTCATGAATCTATTTTTCTAATTTATTTTAAATGCACTTACCATTTCTTGAAGGTTGTCAGATGAATATTCTAAAGTATCACTTATTTCTTTTAGTCTTGTTGTTTTACTTAGTATTTCTTCAAGTAAATTCAAGGATTCCTCACTGCTGCTAGTACCTTTAACTGTTCTTCTATTTATTTCATCTGCAGCTTGATTTATATTTACAACCATGTTATCTACATCTTTGCTTTCTTTATTAGTTATTTGGAATATATTGTCCATTTTTTTGTTTATATCTTCTATGTTTCCCATAATGTATTTGAAAGTACCTATACTATCCTTTACACTGCTTGTAGAACCTTCAACTTTAGAGCCAATTTCATTAATTTCATGGAAAGTATTTTTAATTTCATTTTGAATATTGACAACTAAGGTACCTATGGATTTTGTTGCGTTATCTGTTTCAACAGCTAATTTTGATATTTCTTCAGCTACTACGCCAAATCCCTTTCCTGCTTCACCAGCTCTTGCGGCTTCTATAGTGGCATTTAATGCTAGAAGTTGAGTCTGATTACTGATGCTGTTTATTGTAGTAACTGCGTTGGTTATAGCATTCGAATGATCTCGAAGTACTGTTATCCTAGTAAGGGTTTTTTTCATAGATTTTTCTAGATCATTTATAGAGTTAAGTATACTGTTAAAATAATCATTGGCTTTTACTGCACGATCACTAGTATTTACGATCTTGTCTGTAATCTCGTTTATGAGGGTATCCATTTCCTGTATTGATGCAGACAGATTATTAAAATGTTCTTTAGTACCTTGAAACACATTATTTTGCTTTTTAGAAACATCCACCAGACCATTAACGGTTTTAGCTACCGTATTCATATTATCCGTTACCACATTAGTTAAATTGGAAACTACTTCAACAGAGTCTTTTGATGTTTTGGAAGAAATACCAACTCTCTTTATCATAGACATTTGATTATTTATAAATTTGTTAAACCATCTTGAAAGCTCACCTATTTCATCGTAAGAAAGTTTGTCTACTCTTTTTGTTAAATCTCCTTTACCTTCAGCTATCATATGAAGTATATCTACAGTTCTGTTTAACGGTTTTACCACTAATTTTTGTGACACTGCATAACTTACTAAAGTAAGTATACACCATGCTAGTATGGAGGATATGATTCCAGCATCGGGTTTTAAAGAACAAATTGTACTATTTAT
>DAIMMR010000157.1:0-8336 GCA_036720575.1 Clostridium sp. | reverse complement strand
GACGAAAGCTGAATCCGCGGTACCACCCTAATTAAACAGATATGTAAAATAAAAACCTGTATCTCTAAAATTATATGTTATGACTCATAGATAGCTTCAATATATATTATAAGAAGTTTACACCATCCACTCCCTCTCTTTATATAATAAAATATTTACTTTTTCTATTCATTGCCTATATTTCATTATGATACAAATTATAATTTAAATACACTTTTATGTCAATATTGTAGGCTTTTCTAATCTGAAACTTGCTAAAGAACAAATAACAGATAATAAATAACAGATAATGATAATTTTCCTCCTAACGTCAGAAAATATTAAAATTATAGATTTACTGAGGTACGAAGGAAATCATCATTATTTGAGCTTTGATATTTGGACTTTAGACTTTTTAAGAACTTTACAATATTAAATTTCTAAATTACTAATTACAGTTGAAACTAATTAAAAGTTGAAAAACATTCTTAAAACATATAGTAATTTAAATCCTCATATATAACTTTAACTACAACTCCAAAAGGTACTGCTAATACCATTCCAATAAATCCTGATACCTTTCCTCCAACTATTAATAGGAGAATGACTATAAGAGGATGCATATCTATGCTATCTCCTGTGACCTTAGGTGATAGTATGTTTCCTTCTATCTGCTGCAGGAGATAAAGCCATATCACTGTCCATAAAGCCGTTTCTGGAGACTTTATAAGGGCTATAACTATAGCCGGGAGAGCACCAAATATAGGCCCAAAATAGGGTATTATATTAAAGAATGCATTTAATATAGATAATATTATAGGAAATTCCACTTTTAAAAATATAAGTATAAAAAAAGTAGCTATTCCCACAAGAGCACTTAACATAAGCTGACTTGCTATATATCGTCCTAATATCTTATCTGCATGACAGCATATTTTTTTAATAGGTTTTCTACTATTTACCGGGAATACCGAAAGTAAACTTTCATTTATACATTTATCATCAGCTAAAAAATAATAAGTTATTATTGGTATAACTACTAAATACAATATATTTTCTCCCATATTCATTAAGAAATCAAATATTTTAACAAATACAGATGCAATTTCACTGTCAATCCTTCTATTTAAATTATTTACTAATAAGTGCATTGTCCTATTGCCCTGGATTAACTTTAGCTTTGCATAAAATTTGTCTATTAATGTCTGAATACTGGCGGCAGTGGCATTTAACTTTAAGCTTTCCTTAAACAAAGATGGTATAAGAAGGGCAAATGCAGAAACAACTAATAAAATTAATATACCTATTATGATAATAGCACTAACTTTTTTATTTACTCCAGCATTAACCATTTTTATTTCTATAGGTTTTAGAATATAGGCTATTAAAAAAGATATAAAAATCAAATATAACATTTCCCTTAATACAGAACTTTTAGCAACAAGCAAAACAGCTGCTGCAAATATAGCTATTATAAGTACATATTTGGCGACAGAACTTTTACTAATATTCATCATATCATCTTCCACAATTTTAATTATATCGAGTATTTCCCTTTCTTAGGCATTTTCAAATAAATAACCAGTCAGTATACTAGGCTATTTTCTTTCAGATGCCTTATCTGAGTTAAATAGTACATGAGGAGAATTAAAAAATTTCAAATTTTCTTTTTTCCCTCTGTAAAATAGGTTCTCTTCTCCTAAAGTCAAATCATCTATAAGCACTATTTTTTTCCCTTTTATAAAATTATTTATAAATCCAGTGGAAAGTATAACTGCCTTTATGCAAAAATTTTCTTCATCAAATAATATATCTTCCACCATTCCTATTAAACATCCTTTTTCATCCACTACATTCATTCTCTTTATATCATTAAATTGAAAATACTTATCCTTATTTGCATTAGTAATAACTATTACAGATGTTAAACTCACTATATCTTTCATAAATACGTTTAAACTTTTTTTAAATATGTTGTTAGGAGTTATAACAAATCCCTTTACTTGTTTTTTGTTAAAATCCAAAAATATATCGCTTATAAATCCCAGTAAATTTCCAGAAAGATCTACTGCATCCATAAATATAAAATCTCTTATTCTATACAAAAATATCACCTTAATTTAAAAATATATACTTGTAGTTTATCCAAAAAAATAAAAAATATAACCTCATAAAGAGGTTATATTTTTTATTTAGTAAACAAAGTTAAATTTCTATATATTACGGAAATTTCACTTATAAATTATCTAAATCATTACTAATTTCCATGAACATGTTCGTGGATAGTTTCAGAATGATTTTTAGTTGCCCATGGTTCAAGTCCCTGTGACTCTCTATAATCGTTTATTGCCTTATGGATAGCTTCTTCTGCTAAAACAGAACAATGCATCTTTACTGGTGGAAGTCCATCTAGTGCCTCTGCAACCGCCTTATTAGTAAGCTCCCATGCATCTTCTACTTTTTTTCCTTTTATAAGTTCAGTTGCCATACTGGAAGATGCTATAGCAGAACCGCATCCAAAAGTCTTAAATTTTATATCTTTTATCACATCATCTTCAACTTTTATATATATCTTCATTATATCTCCACATTGTGGATTTCCAACTTCTCCAACACCATTTGCATCTGGAATTTCACCTACATTTCTAGGATGTCTAAAGTGATCCATAACCTTTTCGCTGTACATCATAATTGTTCTACCTTCTCTCCTTTATTTTGTGTTTTAAGAAAGTCTTCCCAAAGTGGTGACATTGCCCTTCTTCTAGCTACTACCTTCGGAATTACCTGCAGTGCATAATCTACATCCTCTTCCGTAGTACCAGCACCTAAAGTTAATCTAAGGGAACCATGTGCCACTTCGTGAGGTAACCCTAAAGCTAAAAGTACATGTGACGGATCCAATGAAGCCGATGCACAAGCACTTCCTGTAGAAACAAATATGCCTGCATCATTTAAATCCAAAAGCAAAGTTTCTCCTTCTATTCCTATAAAACTCAAATTAACATTTCCAGGAAGTCTCTTATCTCCACTAGGTCCATTTACTTTAGCATAAGGTATTGCTTCAACTAATCCTTTTATAAGTTTATCCCTTAATTCACTAAGTCTTTTACTTTCTGTCTCCATTTCAGAAGTTGCTAGTTCTATCGCTTTTCCTATTCCAACTATTCCTGGAACATTTTCAGTAGAAGCTCTCTTTCCTCTTTCTTGCGCACCACCGTGTATCAGATTTTCAATCTTTATTCCCTTTCTCAAGTACATTGCTCCTATTCCTTTAGGTCCATAAAACTTATGTCCTGCCATAGAAAGAGCATCTATGTTCATATCTTTTACATCTATGTTAACGTGTCCTACAGCTTGAACTGCATCTGTGTGAAAATATATCTTCTTTTCTTTACATATTTCACCTATTTCCTTTATAGGTTGAATGGTTCCCACTTCATTATTTGCAAACATTATAGATACAAGTATTGTAGTATCCTTAATTGCATTTTTTAAATCCTCTAAATTTATAAATCCATACTCATCTACAGGTAAATAAGTAACTTCAAATCCATTTTTTTCAAGGAACTTACATGCATGTAAAATAGCATGATGTTCTATCTTAGTAGTTATTATATGATTTCCTTTATTTTTATTTGCAAAAGCTATTCCCTTTAATATCCAGTTATCACTTTCTGAGCCACCTGCTGTAAAAAATATTTCATTTTTATCTGCATTTATTGCCTTAGCCACTCTTTGTCTAGCTGTATTAATTGCCTCTCTTGGAGCATCTGACATTGAATATAGCGAAGATGGGTTTCCAAAATTCTCAGTAAAATAAGGAATCATTTCTTGTAATACCTCGGGTTTTGTATAAGTAGTAGCTGAATAGTCCATGTAAACCTTCTTATTCATTTATATATCCCCTTTCGTTTTTTCTTGTTTCATTTGAATATAATCATCTACCATGTCTTGTAAAGTTGTAGACTTCATGACCTGTTCTATACTTTCTTTAATTCTACTCCATAAAAGCCTGGTAGCACAGCAATCCATATTACTGCAGGGACTTTCATTATTTTCATCTACACAATCTGAGATTTCTATAGGTCCTTCTAAAACTTTCATTATATCAGCTACAGTTATATCTTTAGGTTCTCTCTTTAAAATGTACCCACCTTGTGCTCCTCTAATACTTTTTACTAAATTAGATTTTCTAAGGTTTGAAAATAACTGTTCTAAATAATATTCTGATATATTTTGTCTTTCCGATATACTTTTTATAGATGAAGGTTCATTACTATAGTGAATAGCTAAATCTACCATAGCTTTCACCCCATATCTTCCTTTTGTGGATAGCTTCAATTAATCACTTCCTTGAATCAATGTATGATTTGATACTGTAATTAATATTATAGTATCAAATCAGAGTAAAATTGTCAACAATAAAAAATAAAGTTTTACTTTATTGAATTCATATAATTTTGTGCAGACCTTTCCATCTTGTTCTCCCCCGGAATATAGTACTTCACATCTTTCAACTTGTCTGGCAAATACTGCTGCTCTACATAATGATTTTTATAATCATGAGGATACTTATAATCTATACCCCTGCCTAATTTTTCCGCACCGTAATAATGGCTGTCTTTTAAATGGTCTGGTATATCCCCTATATCCCTACTATTTATATCATTTAAAGCTCCGTCAATAGCTTTGTAGCAGGAATTAGACTTAGGTGCTGTAGCTAAAAGTATAACTGCCTCTGAAATAGGAATTCTAGCTTCTGGTAATCCCACATAAAGGGCACTTTGAACTAATGAATATACAATTCCTGCTGCCTGAGGATATGCAAGGCCTATATCTTCAGAAGCTATTACAAGTAATCTCCTGCAGATTGCAGATAACTGCCCACCTTTTATAAGAAGTGCCGCATAATACACAGAAGCATCAGGTGAACTTCCTCTTATGCTTTTTTGAAGTGCACTTAATGCATCATAAAAATAATCTCCATCTTTGTCAAAATTAAAACCTTTCTCCTGAAGACATTCCTTTACATTTTCTAATTTTAGATTTACCTCATTGCCTTTTATGGATTTTGTAGAATAAACTACAACTTCTAAAAAATTAATGGATCTCCTTACATCTCCACCACATATAGAAGCTATATACTCAAGTACACCTTCTTCAATACTTATACTTAGATTATCTTCTTGTTTTAATATATTTAATATTCTATTTAAGTTTCTTATTATATGACATTTCTGAAGAGGCTTAAATTCAAATACTATAGATCTACTTAGTATTGCATTATAAACGCAATGATAAGGATTTTCTGCTGTACTTGCAATTAGCGTTATTCTTCCATCTTCAATATATTCAAGGAGAGATTGCTGTTGTTTCTTATTAAAATTTTGTATTTCATCCAGGTAAAGTACTACCCCTTTGTAACCCATAAAACCATCTAAACTTTTAACTATATCTTGAATATCCTTAACAGAAGCATTAGTTGCATTTAATTTATACAACTTTTTGTCCATACTTCCAGATATTATATTGGCTACAGTAGTTTTTCCAACACCAGGGGGACCGTAAAAAACCATATTCATTATTTTCTTGTTCTTTATCATGTTACTTAAAACTTTTCCATTCCCCAATATATGTTCCTGTCCAACTACATCACAAATATTCCTTGGTCTCATTCTTTCCGCTAGTGGTTGCATTTTCTAACCTCCTTAAAACATTCATTTAAATCCAAAGTAAAAAATAAAACACATATTGTATAAATACACTATGTATGAACTATCACTGTATTTATACAACATATGTTTCACTTATAAAAATTAAATATCTTTACAATGAGAACTTTACTTTTCATAGCAATTTACTATTTCTCCATAATAAACTGTATGATAATCTCCATCAGGATAACAATTTGAATCTACTTTCTTTGTCAAAAGTTCTTTTTTCATATCCTGTTTATATATAATCTTACATTCATAATACATGTCACATCCTGCTATCACCGGATTATCTATACTTCTACCTGGATTAAGCTGTAAATTACACATTTTAAATTTATCTATATCTCTACCGGATTTAGTTCCACATATTGCAAGGGCCTTCTTCATATCGCTTCTAAAAGGAACACTTACTGTAAAATTACCACTGTTTTCTATAAATTCCTTAGTATATCTGGATTGTCTCACAAGCACAGTGAACACAGGTTTCCTCCACACAAAGCCTATGCTTCCCCATCCTATTGTCATAGTATTTACTTTTCCATTATATTTACTTGTAAGGAAGGCTCCTTCTTTACCTAATTGCTTGATTACTTCAGCCGAATTATTTGTAAAATCCATAATCTACACCTCTTTATCATACTCTTTTTTTCTATTTTTAAAATATACTATTTTTAAATTACACCTTCTAGCAATTTCTACTGCTTCTCTAAAATTACTTCCCATAGACTCTAAATTATGGGCATCAGACCCTACTGTTATGTATTTTCCTCCTAATTCATTAAATCTTTTATATATTTCCAGCATATTTTTTATTGAATTTTCATTTTTAAGCCTTCTGGTATTTAACTCCAAACATTTTTCTTTATCTATAACCGCTTTGAATATCTCATCTATTATATCTGGAAAATCACTGTAGTATAATTCTTTATCCTCAAATTTAGCATATCTAGCTATATAGTCAATATGACCCAAACTATCTATAAACTCAAATTGTTTTAAATTTTCTAGCATATCTTCCAAATATTTAAAATAAGCCTCTTTTTTACTTTTGCCTTCATAATAATCTGAATAATAGAGATCTAAGTTCTCCACTAAATGTATAGACCCAATTACATAATCAAAAGAATTATCCTTTATTAACTTTCTGCTTTGTTCTAAACAATCTTCCTTCATCCCAAGCTCTATACCAAGAAGTAGATTATCATTTCTATATTTTAAATACTTGTTTAAATATTCATCTACATCAAAATGAAATAAACCTTCTTTGGGAAAATTGATATCCATATGTTCTGTTGTTATAAAAGATATACCTTTTTCTTTTGCAGATTTTATAGCCTCTTCTATTTTCATATCAGAATCCGTAGAAAAATTAGTATGTACGTGTGTATCAAACAATACGTAACCCTCCTTCTATATTAATCTTCCTCCATGTCAGCATACATTCCCCTATCTGCATACTTTGAAATTAAGTCCGACATTTTTTTTATAACTTCATCAGTGTCGTCTTTTAATATATTAATTGCAAATTCCCTATTTTGAGATAAAAATTGATATATATTCAATATTATATAATCCCTTATACGACAATATAGATAATCTTCTTCCATACATGTCACTCTTTCATTTATGTTTTTTATGGAACTATATCTCTCTAGAAACTTTAAATCATCTTTATCTGGTTCATCTCCATTTTTAAAAACCGCTTTTCCATTTAATACTTCTGTTTCACATTTCTTTTCCATATTTGAAATTGTTTCACTTATTTCCGATGTGGAAGGCATATCTTGTTTTTTACCCCAAGAATGTAGAGTATATAACTCTTCTTTCCAGAGTCTTTTTATACTCAAAATATCAGCCTTTAATTCTAAAAAATACTTGTTGTTATCGTTTATAGAATCCTTCTTTGCCTTTAAAACATTGTACACACTAGCATGCCAATAATTTCTGGCCTGAAGTACAGGTTCCGCAGCTACTTCTACCAGTTCATCTAATAAGGTAATTTTATCCATTTATATTCCTCCTTTAAAACCCATATTTATATTATAATCCATTAGAATAAAAATTTGAATGTAATTCGTGTAAAATATTTTTTCTATGACCTACTATCTGCCAAATTGAAGACTACATCAAATACCATATAACCAGAAGAATATTCTGCCTTTATTTTTCCACCTTGAACTTCCACTATACTTTTAGCAATAGCAAGCCCAAGCCCACTTCCTCCTGTATTGGAAGACCTTGATTTATCCACTCTATAAAACCTATCAAATAACTTATCAACTTCTTCTTTACTTACAGGCTCACACTTATTTTTTATGGAGATTACTGCAAATCCTTTTTCTCCTTTTAATGAAACTTCTACATCTCCCGGTTTTATACTATATCTTATAGCATTTATAAATAAATTTTCAAACACTCTTGCAGTTTTATTAGGATCTAAATAAACAAGAAATTTGTGTTTTGGAAAATTTCTTGTAATAGTTACCCCTGTCTCTTCACAAATTGGAACCAATTCTTCTATAAGCTGCTCTAGTAATCCATTTAGGGATATACTCTGCCTATCTAAATTAACTGCATTGTTGGTAAGTTTAGTGTATTCAAACAGATCATTTATTAATTCTTCTAACTTTTCAGATTTAT
>DAIMMR010000156.1:0-8389 GCA_036720575.1 Clostridium sp. | reverse complement strand
ACTAAGATAACTAATACTGGAACAAATATTAAGAAGTTTCAGATTAAATAACTAAAAATAATTTATGCTTGTAGTAATAACTCTGCCTTCTAGTTTTCCATGTATTAGGTGTTTCACATTTAGGGATTAAACATAACCTACAAATAATAAATCTTTTTTAAAGATTAGTCACAACCATTTTATTGTGATAAAATAATAAAAAAGTGTCGCTAATTGAAGTATGATGATTGATACAATCACAAATATGAAATTATTTAATTAAAATTATGAATTTTAATTCGTTTAATAAAATCTATAAAGATCAGAGGAAATTTTATATGAATAGAGATATAAAAAAGGAAGTCCAACTAAATACAGCTCAAATGCTAGTAAAGTGCTTAGAAGCCGAAGGAGTAAAATACATTTTTGGTATTCCCGGTGAAGAAAATCTAGAAATAATGAGTGCAATTTCAGATTCAACTATTGAATTTATCACAACCCGTCATGAACAAGGTGCTGCGTTTATGGCAGATGTTTATGGACGTTTAACAGGAAAAGCAGGTGTTTGTCTATCAACACTAGGACCAGGTGCCACTAACTTAGTAACTGGTGTAGCAGATGCTGACAGTGATAGCGCTCCGGTTGTTGCTATTACAGGTCAAGTAGGTACTGAAAGAATGCATATAACGTCGCACCAATTTTTAGACCTTTGCAAAATGTTTTAACCAATCATAAAGAGAAGTAAACAAATCGTTCGTCCTGATACTGTAAGTGAAATTATAAGACTTGTTTTTAAATATGCTGAAAGTGAAAAACCTGGAGCATGCCACATTGACTTGCCTGTAAATATTTCGAAAATGCCCGTAGGTGCTTTAGAAAAGCCTTTAGAAAAGAAATTTCCGCCAAAGGGACCACATGATATTGTCATATCAGATGTTGGTGCCCATAAAATGTGGATTGCCAGACACTATAACTGCTATGAACCTAATACATGTATTATTTCAAATGGTTTTGCTACAATGGGTATTGGTGTTCCAGGTGCAATTGCAGCAAAGTTAATTAATCCAGATAAAAAAGTATTGGCTATTGTTGGTGATGGTAGTTTCATGATGAATAATCAAGAATTAGAAACGGCACTGCGTATTAAAACTCCAATTGTAGTTCTAATATTTAATGATAGTAACTACGGTTTAATAAAATGGAAACAAGAAGAACAGTATGGTAAAAGCTGTTATGTAAATTTTACCAACCCGGATTTCGTAAAGCTTGCAGAAAGCATGTATGCCAAAGGATATCGAGTAGAAAAAGCAGAAGATTTAATTTCAACTTTGGAAAAAGCTTTTAAACAAAATGTACCCTTTAAATTTTTTGCAACTAGCTCCATTGATGCCTTGATTCATTCCATTGAATCCAGTGTTTCACCAAAGGCTACAAGCTATACAGAAATGTTTTCCTATAAAGCAATGGAAATGATTTTAAAAGGATATCAGGAAATTGCGAAAAATGGCCCAGACGCCAGATTTTCCTTGCTAAATAAATTTTTACTTGCAAGCAATTATGCTGGAATTGCATTTGGTAATGCAGGGTGTGGTGCAGTGCATGCTATGAGTTATCCTTTAGGTGCTAACTACCACGTTCCTCATGGAGAATCAAATTATCAAATGTTCATTGGAGTATTTAAAACTTATTATCGTTTAAAACCACAAGGTAAAATTACAAAACTAAATAAATTCTTAGCATCCATTTTAAATTGCAAAGAAAGTGAAGTTTACACTAAAATAGAAGAATTATTAAACGTATTGATTCCTAAAAAACAATTACGTGAGTATGGGGTAAAAGAAGACGAATTAAAGGAATTTACACAAAGTGTTATGACTAAACAAGGCCGTTTAATGGCAAATAACTATACAGAATTAAATGAACAAACTGTATATGAAATATATAAATCATTATATTAAAGTAGAGTTGATTTAGATTATGATAAATTTTCTTAATTTGGAATACTTTTTAGTTGCATCAGAAGAATTAAATTTTACTAAGGCAGCAAAAAGGCTATTTATTTCTCAGCAATCATTGAGTTCTCATATTTCAAAGTTAGAAAGTGACTTGAATGTGAAATTATTTATTAAATAAATAATATTTACTGTTTTAAAGCCTTTATTAAGGCTTTTTTTATACCTTAAAAATCCTCATATGTGAATAATTTTAATCATATTAAACATACTAAATCTGTAATTAATTGTTCTAAAGGAGGTTTTATTACGTCAATTTTAAAATATTTCCATAAATCTAAGAAATCAACAGTTGCAAAACAAAAACAAAAAACTGAAGAAAAGTTGCCACCGCAAATAAAACTTTCCTTAGATTTAGCTTCTAATATTGAAATAATAAAAAAGATGCTCGGTTTTTCCAGTGACATAACAGTAAGAAATTTTACTATTTCTCCAGATGCTGAAATAAGGGCAGCAGTCATTTTTATTAAGGGTCTGGCTGAAAGAGAACTCATTAACGAACAGGTTATTGGAGCATTGATGCTAAATGACAGATTTAATGGTTTCAAAAATACTAATGAATTTTTTCAAACCATAAAAGAATATGGTTTACCTAACACCTACGTAAATGAAGAATCTGATATTAATAACATAGTAACTGAATTGATTGATGGCAATACAGTTCTTTTGTTGGACAAAATAGACAAAGTTCTTATAATAGGAAGCGCAGGCTGGAAAGACAGGGCAATTTCTGAGCCAACCAGCGAAAACTCGGTAAGAGGGCCAAAGGATTGTTTTACAGAAAACATTGAAAACAATACCGCTCTAATAAGGCGCCATATCAAAAGTTCTAACTTAAGGATAGAATCATTTAAAATAGGTACAAAAACTAAAACAACAGTATTGATAGCATATCTTAAAGGAATAGCAAGGGAAGGAATAATAGATGAAGTTAGAGAACGACTAGGACGAATTAAAATTGACGGCATACTTGAGAGTGGTTATATTGAAGAATTAATAGAAGATACCCCTTCATCTATATTTCCTCAAATAGAACATAGTGAAAGGCCTGATAAAATTTCTGCAGCAATCTTAGAAGGTAGAGTGGCTATTCTTGTAGATACAACTCCTTACGTGCTCATAGTTCCTACACTTTTTGTTCAGTTTATTCAGTCGGTAGATGACTATTACCAGCGTTTTCCTATAGGGTCTTTTGCAAGATTGATTCGAATTATTGCTTATTTTATTTCAATTTTTCTTCCTTCACTATACATTGCTTTAACAAGCTTTCACCAGGAAATGATACCTACTACACTGGCCTTATCAATTGCAGCTTCCCGTGAAGGTGTACCTTTTCCCAGCATAGGAGAGGCATTTATGATGGAAATTACTTTTGAAATTCTAATGGAGGCAGGGCTCCGCTTACCCAAACAGGCAGGTCAAGCCGTAAGTATAGTTGGCGGTATTGTTGTAGGTCAGGCTGCAGTTCAAGCAGGAATTGTTTCACAAGCTATGGTAATCGTGGTAGCCCTAACAGGTATCAGCTCCTTTGCCATTCCAGCTTTCAATGCATCATCTTCAGGTCGTATAATTCGATTCCCCCTAATGATACTGGCTTCTGTACTCGGTTTACCGGGTATTCTGGCAGGAGTAAGTATAATAATTATTCACTTAAACAGCCTGAATTCTTTTGGTGTAAACTACATGGAACCTTTTATATCTGCAGACAAAAGTATAGTTGAAGACACTGTACTTAGAAAACATTGGTGGAAAATAAACCGACTTCCAGGTTATATTGCTCGTAAAAGTATTGTAAAGCAAGCCCCAAACATGAAACCAGGACCAAAAGCAGATTCCACGGAGAAAGATAATAATAGTTAATTCTGTTTTCAAAAAAGGAGAGATGCAGATGAGGAAGATAGCTTTGGGATTAATTCTTATACTTTCCCTTCTACAAACTGGCTGTTGGGATGCCAGAGAAATCGATGAACTTGCCTTTGTATTAAGTATTGGTCTGGATAAAACAGATTATGGATTTAAAGTAACGGCACAAATTGCAAGTCCAGAAACTTATAGCAAAACACCATCAGGTTCTGGAATTACCCAAAAGAATAAACCTTTCTGGATAGTCACAAGCACTGGCAAAACAATTTTTGAGGCAATACGTAATATGGCTTCCATATCCTCCCGCCACATATTTTGGTCCCATATTAAAGTAATAGTTATAAGTGAGCAACTGGCGAGTAGTAATACTCTTGAAATATTTGATTTCTTTAGTCGAAATCCTGAACTTCGTTTGAGAACCTTAATTGCAGTTACCCCAGAAGATGCAGGAAAGGTTCTTGATATGGTACCCGTAATGGAGAAAGATCCAGCTATATACCTGGAAAAAGTAATTAAAAATAAAAATTTAACAGGCAAGTCTTATGACATAATGTTAAAGGATTTTCTTGAAGACTATCTTGACCCATATGTAGGTCCAGTAACCTCAAGAATCATTATTGACAAATCAAAATCAGAACCTATTCTAAAAACAAGTGGTGCATACGTTTTTGACCACAATAAAGTGTCCACTGTACTTAGTGAAGAACAGACAAGAGGACTTTTGTGGATTAAAAATAAAATGAATGCATCAATAATGGTTGTAAATTGCCCCTATGATGATATGCCTATTGCACTTGAAATTAAAAATTCTAAGTCTTCCATCAAAAGTTATTTGGATGGTGAAGTCCCCCATTTTTCAATTAATCTTAAAGTAGACGCTACCATCACCGAACAATCATGTCTTACCAACTTTAATGACATTGGAAAACTAAATAAATTGGAAGAATCACTGGAGAAATCCATTTGCAAAGACATCCAATCTACAATACTAACAGCAAAAGATATACAAATAGATTTTCCCGGTTTAAGTTTTACACTACACAGACAGCATAGAAAAGAATGGAATCAAATATCTTCAAAATGGGATCAGCTTTTTAAAGATAGCAAAGTTAATATAGCTGCCAAAGTAACTATTCATCATGTATCATTGGCAAAACCCCTAGAGCCAATAAAAATTCAGAAATAATATATGAGATAAAGGAGTAAGAAGTGCTATGATGCAAAAAAAAGAAACCATTAGTAATAACCAATTTAGAGATATTCTAATTTGCATTATGTGGCCTGCAACAATCACCTATGGAAGTGGTATTTTAGCTAGAGAAGTAGGTCGTGATATGTGGATAAGTGGTATTATAGGTGTATCTACTATAATACCTTTTGCTCTTCTCATTGTTTATATGGGACAAAATTTTCTAGGTAAAACAATTGTACAATATGGCCAGGACTTGTTGGGCTGTGTATTAGGAAAAGTTCTAGGAGTAATACTTACACTGTACTTTTTTATTATGTCTTCTAGCTCAATATCAATATACATCCACCATCTTGCTGACTTTCTACTGCCGCAAACACCTTTTTTAGTTGTAACTACAATGCATGTTTTGGTAATATTCTATTTAGTATGGAAAGGTCCTGAAGTTATTGCAAGGACAGCAGTTATTGCTTTTGGAGCAGGTATAATTTTTTATTTTATTATCTCCATGGCTTCTTTAAGTGAAATAGATATTAACAGAATTTCACCTTTTTTTGATTCAGGAGTTACCAATGTATTTAAATCCACTCTAAAAACTGATACATTTATAGGCATATTCCAAATACTTATAGCAATGATTCTTCCAATGGTCCATGACCAAAAAAAAGCTTTTGGCTCAGCGGCTTCTGGATTGCTCATTGGAGGTTCTTTTTTCATATTTTACTTTATTGTAGAATTAATGGCCATGGGTCCTCATGTGGTAGCATTAATGCGTATTCCCAGCATGGACTTTGTAAGATCTGTCCAAATAACCCAATACCTCCACCGTTTTGAATCCTTTATGGTTGCCCTGTGGTATTGGAGTATAATGACTGAGTCAGGAATTCTAGCGAGCTGTTCTTTAACTGCCTTTATGCAAACTACTGGAATAAAAAAGAAAAATCCATTCATTATTATTGCTTTCGCCTTAATAATGATAATTGTTACCTTTTACCTAGGCCATGACAGAGTGTTATTTTTAAATTTAAGGGAGCATGTATGGCAGTACTTTTCCCTTCCAATTGACTTCGGAATACCTTTATTACTTTTCTTTGTCCTAGGTATAAAAAAAAGATTACATATGAAAAAATATTAAGCAAATAGAGCACATTCAATTAGAAATTGATATAAATGAACTTTTTACACATACTACATTTAGAAAAGACATTTAATTGGGAGGAACATATGAATAAAAAAGAGCTTTTTTTAAGTAATATAGAAAATGGACATAATGTAAAACTATCATTAATGGTAATGAAAATAATATTTGAAGATGCTTCTAAGATTGTATGTATATTAGCCGATAAGAGTGGAGAAATAAAAGCTAATATGCCAAATAAAAATGGAAATATTACACAAGGAACAGTACTCGAGGCTGAAGGAATTAAAAATAATATTCTAGATATAAAGGACTATAAACTAATTTGTGATTATAATATTTCAGATTATCTTCCAACCGTAAAAAGGCCTATTGAAGATATTATGGAGGAAATTGAACTGTATACAAATAAGTATATTATTTCGAAAGAAGCTAGATCTTTAAACGATTATTTCTTTAAAGATGAACTATTTCTAGATAAATTTAAGAGAGGGATAGGTGGAGTTTCCATGCATCATAACTATATAGGAGGCCTTGCGGAACACACCTTGAACGTTATGTATTTAACGGCTGTGCTTTGTGAAAGGTATCAATGCAGGAGAAAAGAAATGGCAATGTTAGCAGCAAAACTCCATGACATTGGGAAAATTTATGAATTGTATTATGATGGCCCTTTTAAATATACTCTTAGAGGAGAAATGGAAGGTCATATTGTTATTGGGGTAGAGTTACTAGATAAAGCTATTAGAGAAAATCCTACACTGTATTCAGAGGATTTTATAATGAGAATAAAAGGCTGTGTTGTTCAACATCATGGAAAACTTGAATTTGGTTCTCCAAGAGAAATGAAAACAGAAGAATCATTTATAGTTAACTATGCTGATTCCATAGATGCTACTATGAATAAGATTTGTCAGATAAAGGATGAAACTAAACCTGATAATTGGTCAGAATTTGATAGAAGAATTCAAACAAAATTATACTTATAAATAAAAGAAACGATATAAATTTAAAATATTCATCCAATTTTGATCACCTAAAAGCCCTCTAAATAATTATATTATCTAGGGGGTACCATATTTTCTAAAAATAATGCTATTTTCTCATTTAATTTTATTACATTATTTACATTTATTTTGCAGATATGTAAAATTAAAAAGCGTACTTTTAAGCTTCATATTTTTGTTTTAAGCTCTCCATTATTTCTTTATTTTGCTCAACAATACCATTCATCTTTTTCTGTAATTTCTGTATATCTTTAATATTTTCTCTTACTTTAGCATCTTCATAAAATGAAGTATATTCTTTTTTACAATATGGGCATTCAAAATAAGTCCTTCTAACACTATCATTTACCCAATCTGTTTCTAATTTTTCTATTCTAAATATTTTTCCACAATCATCACAATGAACTTCAATTCCTTTTAAAGTATTTTTCATAACATCTCTCCTAAAATCGAACTAATCTTCTTTATCCTTATTTTCCTCTTCTTTACTACCACTAGTTTTTTCTTCATCTTTATTAAGTAAATATCTGAAATCAGTTAAATCTTTATTTTTACCTCTGCCACCATTTTTGCGTCCCAAATAAACCACCTCCCAATTAGACCCTAAAACCTTATTTTTTATCCCATAACATCTAACTTTTTGTATCATAAAAATTTAGATTATAGTATTTTGATATTTATGCCCATACCTATAGTATAACCTATCTCTGCAATTAATACTAATATTTATCCGATTGCTGCCATTGCTAACACCCCCATCTTCTATTATGAAACTTCATCTCAACCTAAGAATCACTTGATATTATGTTACTACAATTCATAATTTCAACTAACCTAGGAAATTCTTTAAGTAAACAATAAACATTTAAAAACTCAGTAAAAAATATCAAAAAAGGAACCATATTCACTGAAATATGATTCCTTAACTCCATCTGATGCCAAGAACTCTGTTTATCCGATGACTACCTGCTCTAATATTTAGATCTCTCTTTCATTTGCCTGTCTATATCCCTTTTAGCAGCTCTCTCCAGCATTGTATCTCTTTTATCATAGTTTTTCTTTCCCTTTGCTACTGCTAAGTTTACTTTTACCCTACCATATTTAAGGTAAAGAGACATTGGCACAAGAGTATATCCCTGCTGGGCCGTATATTGCTGCAATTTAATTATTTCATTTTTATGAAGAAGTAATTTTCTATTTC
>DAIMMR010000155.1:0-8390 GCA_036720575.1 Clostridium sp. | reverse complement strand
TTACTAAAAGAGTACCCATGAAAAACAAAAGAACATAAATTTCTTTTAAATTGAAGATTTTTCGTAGTGCAGCGGAGAAAAATCCTCCTTCATTGTCCACTGTCAATTGTCCTCTGTCCTCTGTCCTCTCAAAAACTTTGCTTCGTAATTTTTTTAAACTGCGAAAGCTAAGTTCTTAATTTAAACATACTTTTTTACTTTACAGTCAAATTTACTATATTTTTATTGTCTCTCACAGCCATAACTCTAACTTCCATATTTTTATACTTTTTCTTTAGATCCTGACCATACTTTTGTGCAAGATCTTTGGCTTCCTTATCACTAACGCCACTTTTGATTATCATAGTAGCTATAACTCTATTGTTCTGCACATATACTTGTCCGTCAGATATGACTTTTTCCTTCTTAAGCTGGACAGTTTTGTCAGCATCTGTTTTCACTGTAGTATTTACTTCACTCTTTTTGGATTTATGTACACCATCTTCAGAAGTTTGCTTTCCAAAAGAACAAGCTGCCAAAGACATAACCAGAGTCAAAATTAGAGCAAGTACTCCTAGTCTTTTAAAATTACCTTTCACATTATCACTCTCCACATAATTATTTCAAATCTCATTTTACCATATATAATCTTATTTTATAGTATTTCTATTTATTTTAATAAAAATTTAATTTTATCTGGTGACTATCTACTGTAACACTCCTATTAAGCAAGATTTATTGATATTAAAATAAAACTATGCTAAATCATGTTCAGCATAGTTTTAAAATAAAATTCTATAGAAATAGGATTATTGTGTTAAATTATATTCAAATTGTTCTACTGCTACCGTATAATTGTTTATCACATTTTTCAAATTAATTTTTTCACTCTTAAGTGCAAGAGCTGCAGAATCTGCTTGAAGCTGTGTTAAAACTCCCTGCTGAACTTTAGCTGCTGTAGTATCATATGTTGACTGGGCACTGGCAACTTTTGCTTGTTCAGTTTCTACAGCATCCTCTAAATTTTTTAGATTATAGTAGCCATTCCACAAGTTAGTTTTAATAGTTAACTCAGTATCATCAAGTTTATTTTCAAGATCCTGAATGTTAAGTGAAGTACTTATTGCTCCTGAATCATCATCATAGGCATACTTCTTATATATATCCTCTTCTGCCCTCAATATATCAAGATTGTTATTTATTTTTCCTATATTATAATTATTATAAACTGCCTTATTAATCTTATCTTCTATATTACTGTCATCATATTTTACAAAAGATTCTTCAGCTGAAACCAAAGTCAATTTTCCATCAAGATCCATATTTATTGCTTGTTTAATAGACAATAAATTTCGTTGAAGTTGTGCTTTAGGCTGGTTTAAAGAAGCCTGAAGCTGAGTTTCTTGAACTTGTAAAGATTGCAGAGCATTATTTGTAAGCTGTCCATTTGCTATTTTTACCTTAGTCTGGGAAATTTGCTCCTCTATATTTTTTATCTGGTCATTAATGGTGTTCACCTGATCCTGACAACTAAGTGCAGTTAAATACTCCTGCTCTGTAGAAAATTTAAGGTTTTGCAGTGAATCATCCTTGTCATGTTTTGCATCCTTTATATTTTGTTCATCTGACCTTGGAACTATATCCGTAGCAAGTTTTATGTTTACATACTGTCCATTTGGATAATTAGTCTGAGTTGCACCGCTATTTTTTATAACATTCGCATCCATAGTATCTCTATCAAACTTTCTTTGATATAAAAGTATTTTTTGTTCTTTAGTTTGAATGGATACACTATTTTTTTCTATATCATTAAGTACCTGATCCAAAGTAAGGGTAGCATCTCCTACTATACTGTTCGTAGGTGTTATTGTACTATTATCTGCTGCAAAACACATACTTCCTATATTTAAGGCCAATACCACTCCTATTATTACGCTCAATCTAGTTCTCATTTTTTTCCTCCTTTCAATATGGAAACCCCAATCTAATTAGATATATTGGAAGTATCACTTCCTATATCACAAGCTAATTGCAATTTAAGTTGTGCCATCCATATACTTCTCTCTGCAGATTTCAAATCATTTTGTGCACTCTTTAAATTAGCAATCTGAGTATCAAAGTCTATCCTGCTAAGTACCCCTACATTGTATTTTATCTGAGCAGTATTATAATTAGTCTGTGCTAATTTTAGTGCATCCTTTTTTGCTCCAAGCATCCTAGTCTTAACCTGGAGATCATTATACAAACTATTTACCTCTGAAGTTATATTCAATTTTTGAATTTCCAAGCTGTCTGAAGCGTTATCTATATCAGCCTGAGCCAACCTGTTTGGGACACTTTGCTTATCTGCAAATACACCATCTACAACATCATACTTAAACTTTTGTAATTCTATATTTTTTTGTCCAATTAGAATTTCTACCCTATTTTTAAGAGCATCATTTAAGTAATCACTATAACTTCTTATATAAGGTGATTCCGTAAGCTTGTCTTTAAGAAGTACATCATACTGTGTATATATATCAATTCCTGCAATTTTATTTAAACTTTGAACATCTGTATTATACTGTCTCTGAGCTTTTCTGAGTTGATTTTTTTCTGCTAAATAAGCTGCTTCAGCTTTCTTTTCATCTGAAGGTGATATAGTTCCAATATTCAATTCAAGCTCAGCACTGTCATATTGCTCCTGGGCATTGCTAAACTTTTGATTTTCTAGATCTACTGCATCCTTGTCATTCATAACAGCTTCATATTGACTATAAGCAGATAACTTTACTTGATTTTCAGCTGTAGTTTTTATTTGAGTGTATTTATATTCAGAAAACTTATCTTGCTGCTGGTTATCACTGATTTTTTCCATTAAGGTCAATCTATTATATTGAGTTAAAGTCGCACCGCCTTTAGCCAATTGTTCAGCATAAGAACTTACATTATTTGTATCAGTTTTATAGGAATTCTGTGCCTGTTTTATTGAAATATCTGCACTTTTAACCTGGTAGGAGTTTTCCACAGCAGTATTAATCAAGCTGTCAATATCTAGAGTATTTCCTCCAGCAAAAGCTGCAGTGCTTGTACAAAGTGTTAGTGCAGCTGTGAAAGCTAATATTTTAATTTTATTCATTTTTTCCTCCTTCCATATATTAAATTATTTTCTTCCAAAATATAATGTTTCAATGATAACTAATTCTATCACAATTATATTTATATTTCCATGGTAAAGTTAACCTACGATTTTGTTTAAAATTGTATAAGTTTATACTTTGTTTATATCTAATTTATATAAATTAGATACACTCCATTTATAATTAAATTATGAAAGTCTTTCATAAATAAGGCATTTGAAAGAAAATAACAAGTCAAAGATCGACGGATATTTTTTATCAGACAAGGAGGCAGGTTCCGCAGATAGTGAATCCTATCTAAGGGTTCTACCGACGCAGTATGATAAAAAATAGGCTAGCATACTGACTGGTTATTTCTTTGAAAATGCCTAACCATAAAGGAGCAATACAAAATGAAAATGAATAAAAAAGCAGCAATGATTATAAGCTTTACTATTGGAACACTTATGTTTGCAACTACAGCATTTGCTGAAGTCAATTCAAAAAGTGGATATGATGAGCTTAAAGATTCTCTCAAACACACTGCCGAAAACTGCACAAGTAAATTTTCAAGTTTTACTGTAGATAGTTCATTTGTAATGAGGGATAACGGTGCAGTTATATATTCTAGAAACATGTTGAATAAATACGATGCATCTAAAAAATCTATAGAAAACACAAGTGAGACAAATAATGGAACAACTAAATCAGAAGAACTATATTACAAAGATAAAAATGTTGTTATAGCCCATAATACTGCAGATAGCAATATCTATCATGTAACTAACATAACTGATAAAGATAAAACCAATTCATTTCTTTCAAATCCATTTAAGGAAAGTCAAACATCTGATATTGAAAAAATAGTAGATACTGCTATTGGAAATTTGAAGGATTCCATTTCAGTAGCTAAGAAAACTGATGGTACAAGAGAACTGTCTACTTCCTTAAGTGAAAATCAAATTCCTTCACTTATAAATGCAGTAACATCTTTTAAGTTAAAGCAGGATATAAATAATCAAATTGAGCAAACTTCACACTTAAACACATCAACTACAAAGCTTCCCCAAATTTCAAAGGACGTATTTGTTAAAGACGTTCAATTAAAAGTAATTACAGATAAAGATGGTTCAATACAAAGTGTACTTGCCTCTGGAGCAATTTCTGGAAAAGACAACAGTGGAAACAGCCACCTTTTGGTTTTTGAATTATCTCTAAAAATTAAAAATATTAATTCTACAGTAGTAAATAAGCCCGACCTTTCTGGTAAAAAGGTAGAGGAAAGTACTGAAAAAGACTATACTAAATTATCTAATCCAACAGCATACCTTGGTAAGTACAAGAATGATATTACAATAGAAAAAGATTCTAAATTTGAAAAAATAGGTGAAAGATTCATAGAAATTGAAGAAATAGATAGTAAACATGTAAAAGGAAAATACTATGAAGAGTATTTAGAAGGATATAAAGATTACTCTTCCAATGCAAAAAGCTTTAATTTCGATGGTAATTTCGGAAAAGATAATTTTAATGCACCTTTTAATACTTCATCTTCCGGTAATGTTATTAAGGGAAATATATATATTTCTCCTGATTCTGCCAATATAAACTTTAATGTAAGTAATGAAGAGATTTCAAACCCTACGTTTAGTAAAGTATTTAACTGATCGGATAAAAATTTGCTGTATGCAGATATATGCTGACAGACTTCATCTTTAAAATTTTGTCAGCATATTTTCTGAATATACAAGGAGGAATGTAAATTGGAAACAGTTATTGAAATAAATAATTTAACCAAGCTATACAAAAATGATAGAGGTATAAGAAATATAAATTTAAAAATAAATAAGGGTGACATTTTTGGGTTTCTAGGGCCTAATGGAGCTGGTAAATCAACTACTATGAAAATTATGACTGGGCTTGTAAAACCAGACAGTGGAGATGTGAAAATTTTTGGCCATAGTATTTTAGAGGATTTTCAAAAAGCAATGGAAAATGTGTCCTGCATCATAGAAACTGCCAATTCCTATGAATATTTAACTGCATTTGAAAATCTAAAACAGGCTTCCAGGTATTATGAAAATGTAGACAATTCAAGAATTGATGAAGTTTTAAATTTACTGGGGCTTTCAAAATATAAAGATGAAAAGACTAAAAAGTTTTCTCTTGGAATGAAACAAAGACTTGGGATTGCCGCTGCAATTTTGTCAAAACCTAAAATAATTATTTTAGATGAACCATTAAACGGTCTTGATGTAGAAGGAATGATTGATATAAGAAATATTATAAAAGACATGGCTCAAAGTTACCAAACTACATTTTTTATATCAAGTCATCTCATACATGATATTGAAATGACCTGCAGTAAAATAGGTTTATTATATAATGGCGCCTTAGTTAATGTTGATACTACTAAAAACATTTTAAAAAATTATGTTTCACTTGAAAACTACTTTGTTAGCGAGGTAAATAGAAATGATGGAATTTAAAGCTGCTTTAATCAATGAAATTGAAAAATTATATAAGAAGAAAAAGATACTGGTATCTGCTTTAATATCATTTATTGTTATTGTACTAGGTCAAATAGTAATTATTGCAATGAGAAATGGCTTTGGACTTAGGGGAGTTTCAAGCATGGAATTCCCAATACTAGTGCTGTCCATTATATCAAATATTATTCTTCCATTGTTTACTATTTTGATTACAATAGATAGCTTCTCAGGAGAGTTTTCACATAACACAATAAAGCTCTCTCTCACAAGGCCAATTACAAGATTGAAGTTATTTACTGCAAAACTAACTGCCATAATTGTATTTATATTATCGAATCTTATTTTTGTAATGATTTTTTCAATGGCAGCAGGTTTCATCTTTAATTCAAATACAATAAGTTTGTTAAGTTTTTCTAGAATAATTCTTTCTTATTTAATAACATTATTTCCTATGATTGTTTTTTCATTAATTATCGTATTTTTAGTAAATATTTTTAAGAATGGTATAAGTGTATTCTTTTTATCCATTTTAATTTTTATCATATTTAAATTCTTAAGTATTATTTTTTACAAGTACTCAGGACTATTTTTTACAAGTATGTTTGACTGGTACAAATTATGGATTATGGATAGGCTGCCCCTTTACAAGATATTTTGTGAATTCATGATGATGTTAAGCTATGGTATAATATTCTTTACAGGAAGTTATTACTTATTTGATAAAAAAGATTTTTAAGGTGAAAAAATGGATATTAAAAAACGTCTTATAATTTACAACAGTGTAACACTTATAACACCATTTATTGTTACAACTTTAACTGCATTTATATTTATAGTTGTGTGTTCAAAATTTTTAAATACAAACATAGGATATGATAGTAATTTATTTAAAATCTTTATTATAACCATAATAAGCACTTTTATATTTTCCTTTATAATAGCAAATATTATTATTTCCTATTTATTTTCAAAGAGAATACTTACTCCTATAGCACGTTTAAAAAAGGCAACTTCAGAAATCAGTCATGGAGATTTGAACTTTGAAATTGTTGAAGATGGTGATAGTGAAATAAAAGATTTATGTTCTGATTTTGAAAAAATGAGAATACAATTGAAAAATTCTATATATATGAAGATGAAATATGACGATAATAGAAAAATGTTAGTTTCAAGTATATCACATGACTTGAAGACTCCAATTACATCTATAAAGGGATATGTTGAAGGAATTTTAGATGGAGTGGCAAATACTCCTGAAAAACTTCAACACTATTTAAGAACAATATACTCTAAATCACAGCAAATTGACAAGATGATTGATGACCTGCTTTTATACTCAAAGCTTGATTTAAATCAAATACCCTTTAACTTTGAAAAAACTGATATAGCTAGTTACTTTACAGACTGCACTCAAGAATGTTCTTTTGAACTAAATAAATCAAATATCAATATTTCTCTTAAAAATAACTTAAATCAATCCAAATATGTGATGATTGACCGTGAAAGATTTATGAGAGTTGTACTTAATATTATCAATAATTCTAAGAAATATATGGGCGATACTAAAAATAGAAGCATCCTAATTGACCTTAGGGAAAATAATGCAAGTATAATAATTGAAATAAGGGATACGGGCTGTGGAATAGACAAAAATCATATAGATAAGATATTTCACAGATTTTATCGAACAGATTCTGCAAGAACAGAAACTAAAGGCAGTGGTCTCGGGCTTGCAATTGCAAAACAAATTGTTGAAGGCCATAAAGGTAAAATATGGGCTGTAAGTGAAGAAGGCAGTGGTACAAGTATAATTATATCATTACCTAAATTACATGAAAGGCAGATAATTTATGATGAAAAAGATTTTAATAATTGAAGATGATTTAAGCATTGCTGAACTCATAAGAGATTATTTGGAACTTGAAAACTTTGAAGTTGTAATATGTACTAATGGAATAGAAGGTTTAAATAATTTTAAAGAAAACAAATTTGATCTGTTAATTTTAGATATAATGCTTCCTCAACTAGATGGTTTTAGTATTTTACATAGTATACAGGAAGAAAAAGACATTCCTGTACTACTAGTTTCTGCGAAAAAAGAAGAAATTGATAAAATAAAAGGATTAACTCTAGGTGCTGACGATTATATAACTAAGCCCTTTAGTCCAAGCGAATTAGTTGCAAGGGTCAAATCCCACATTAAAAATTATGAAAAAATAAAGGGTAAATTTGTTAAGCCCCCAAAAAATAATATTATTATAAGAGGTTTGGAAATAAATCAAGATTGTAGACAAGTTTTTGTAAATGGTAGAGAAGTAAATTTAGCTCAAAAAGAATTTGAGATACTATCATATCTGGCTCAAAATCCCAATAGAGTTTTTAGTAAAGAAGATTTATTTGAAAAAATTTGGGGATTAGATGCAATAGGTGATACTTCCACTGTTACTGTACATATAGGTCGAATAAGAGAAAAAATAGAGTCCTCACCTTCAAATCCCCAGTACATTGAAACTGTATGGGGTGCTGGATACAGACTTCGAGTATAATTTTGAATTTGTTGATACATCTATTAAATTAATCGTTAAACTCTACCATTAAATGAATATTTTCTTCTAAATCCCCCCCATTACAAATGTAGTCAAATTTTCCTTGTAGGTTTTTTTGTAACTTTATGTTAGACTTAATGTATATATACTTTAAAGGGAGATGGAAGGATAGTGAAGAAAATACTAGGAATAGCTGCAGCAGCGGCTATAGTATTGGGTATGTCAAATACTACCTATGCTAAAACTACGTATAATGTAACACGACTTGCAGG
>DAIMMR010000154.1:0-8430 GCA_036720575.1 Clostridium sp. | reverse complement strand
ATTATGGTATGATGGGTGGATTGAATTCATAAGTTCTAATTCTCCTATAAATACTGCTGCAAAAATATACCTCTCTCTTGGCAAGAGTGAAGAACGCAGTAGAAATCAACGTATGGCTAAAGTTGGAGATTGTACTCAAAAAACCTTTTCTATATTGTCAAAACAACTTGTATCTACAGAAAACATAACACTGGAATGGAATAATGGCGGCCATTTTACTGAAATTTCTCAAAGATTTAGTAAAGCACTATTATGGCTTATGCGTATATAAGTATAATGAATGGAGTAGGTTTCCTTTTGAAAGGAGGATTGCACAATGAAGAAGAAAGAAACTTTCTGCGAGTATGGAAGGATGTATTGTATACTGAGAAAGATAAATATATGAGTGCAGAGCTGAAAGGTGCTACTTATAACTATTATGGAAAAGTAGCAGTTTGTGTTGAATGTGCTAACGAAATTTTTGTTAACGAAATTAATAATTATAATTTACCTGCAGCAGTTTCTACAGATAGAAAAATCGAAAAAAAATTAATTGGCGATTACTTTACAGCAGTTAAAGAGAAGAACAATATGCTAAACCCATCTGATATAGGAGTGTATAGCAAAAAAATGTTTGAACAAATTTTTATGTAGCAGTGTAAATTTATCTGATGGCTACCTACTGTTAGCTCCCACTTCTATCAAAGTGGGAGCTAACAGTAGCTACGCCCCTAGATAATTCATCTAAACTTAGTGGGAGAAACAAACTCCCACTAAGTAAGATTCATTGATAAAAAAGTAAAGTGTAAGTAAAATATTTCTATGTAAAAATAAGGGGCTCACCAGTAATTACCTTGCCGGTAGGCCTTTAATTCATACTAAAAATCCTTTTATCTCACCTTACATTAGCAATAGACTTCTACTATATTCTTTTTCCTATCCCCTATAGTTACAGCCGCTTCTTTCAACTTTCCTAATTCATTATTTAATTTTCTAAAATCAAATATTAAAAGATACCCTTCATCTAGTCCATATTGCTCCAAGTATTCTCCTAATTGTACTAAACCCTTTTGATGATATTCCTCACCATAGCTTTCTCACCATCCTATATCTATATTCTATCATAGGTTAACCTTATTTAAACAAAAGTCTTTAATATTAAAAATCATAAATAGATTCAAGACGGATTATTACTGGTACGGAGCTATGCTCCGTACTGGATTCTTTTCTGCGAAATAATCAATTATGTAATTGACTTAAAAAATGTGCCAAATGAGATAGATATGACTGTTTCAATCCCCATGAAATAAGAACTAGCGGCATAATGGATATTAATTCCATTATGTGGCCGGTTTTCACACGTATACCGGTTGTACCCGTATTTTAGCTGTTGTCTGAGGACTTTTTGTTTAAGCCTATGAGTTTAAACAAAATAATCAATAGTGCGACTCCTGCTATTGCAGATAAAATATATCCTATACTTTCAGGAATTCCATTAACTGAATAGTCTGGCATTATCGCATTAAAATTAAATCCTTCTTTCATTGCTTTTGGCACAAAACCTACAACATTCTTTATTTCATCTGCCCCCCATTCACCCCATGCAGTTCCTTTAGCTAAAAGTCCAAGAGGTGTAAATACAATAAGTGCAATTATTAAGCCATAAATAGGTTTTGTTTTTCTAGCAGAACTTTCATAAATAACATCTGGTGAAACCTTTTTAACATAAGTATAAACTCCTGCAGTAATTATTCCTTCCAATACTCCTGCTGCTAAAAGATGGGGTATTATCATTGCTGGAATAGATATTGATAAAGGATAGGGACTATACAATGGCATACCCGCAGTATCTTTGAACAGTAAAGGTTGAATACCAAATTCAATTGCTGTACAAAAAGCTGCAATGTTGATTCCAATATAAGAACTTATAAAGGCAGATATGTAACCTTTTTTTTCACTTTTTAATCTTTTATTAAGAAATACATATATATAATATCCGGTAAAGGGCAAAATAAATGCTATGTTGAAACAGTTTGCACCGAAGGATAAAATACCTCCATCACCAAATAATAATGCTTGTATTAAAAGAGCAGTTGAAACTGAAATACATGCGGCTTCCGGCCCTAAAAGAATTGCTACTAACGTACCTCCCACGGCATGACCAGTTGTACCCCCTGGTAATGGTATATTAAACATCATAATTAGGAAGGAAAATGCTGCTGCTATCCCCATTAAAGGCATCTTCCTCTTACTTACTTCTTTTTTTACTTTTTTTACTGCTCTTCCCCATACAGGCAGCATAACAGCTCCCATAATAACACATGTTGATGGGCTCAAATAATTGTCTGGAATATGCATAAATAATACCTCCCTTTATTTACAGACGTAATATACCCAAGATAAAACGTTTTTATACCTTCCACCTGACTACAAATACACTTGATGCTAAATATCCTGTTGTATATTGGAGTAGGCTTCCTATCCCCTATAGTTACAGCCGCTTCTTTCAATCACATATACCATGGAATTGAATATAATATTTAGATACCTACTTAAGCGATGTTTTGCTTTAACAAAACAAGCTTAAAAATAAATTAGTTTTCTGACGTAAGGAGGAAAACTCACCTTCATTGTCCTCTGTCCTCTATCAATTGTCCTCTGAAAAGTTGCTTCGCAATGTTTCTATTATATCTATGTATTACAAATTCATCATATATACATTTTTCTAGTCTAATTTCATATTGCGAACACTTGTTCTTTTGTGAAAAATGAGTTATAATTAATTCATAGAAATGCAAAGATTGGTGATGAAGTATGGAAATAGGTGAAAAGTTAAGGATTTTATCTTCTGCAGCCAAATATGATGTATCTTGTTCATCTTCCGGCTCAAATAAACATTCAAAAAAAGGCAATCTTGGTTCAGCCAATGTAAGTGGTATATGCCACAGTTTTACTCCAGATGGACGGTGTGTATCCCTGCTTAAGATACTTTTAACAAATTGCTGCATATACGATTGCTCATACTGTATCAATAGAAAATCTAATGATATTGAAAGAGCTTTTTTTACTTGCGATGAAATTGTAGACTTGACCATGAATTTTTACAGGCGTAATTATATAGAAGGATTGTTTTTAAGTTCATCAATTGTGAAAAATGCCGACTTTACCATGGAACTGCTTACAACTGTTGCTTATAAACTAAGAAATGAATATAACTTCAGTGGTTACATTCATATGAAAGCAATTCCCGGGGCTGACAAAGACCTTATAAAAAAGGCAGGCTCCCTTGTAGACAGAATGAGTGTAAATATAGAACTGCCATCATCAAAATCCCTTAAATTATTGGCACCTCAAAAAAACAAAAATGATATTTTTAAACCTATGGGGAATATTAAAAATAATATTATTGCAAATAAGTATGACCGTAGAAAATATAAAAATTCACCTATATTCGTGCCTGGAGGACAAAGCACCCAGCTTATTGTTGGAGCTACAAAAGAAAATGATTTAAATATACTGAATTTAACAGAAAATTTATATAACAAATTTGATCTAAAAAGGATTTACTATTCAGCATATGTTCCTGTTAATAGCAGTCCCAATCTTCCAGATATTAAAACTCCTCCTACTTTAAGAGAGCACAGACTGTATCAAGGTGATTGGCTGCTGAGGGTTTATGGATTTAAAACAAAGGAATTATTAAATGAAAAAAATCCTAACTTCGACATCAACTTTGATCCTAAAACAACCTATGCCTTAAACAATATTCATCTATTTCCTGTTGAAATAAATAAGGCTCCTTATAACATTCTTATAAGGGTCCCTGGAATTGGGATACGCGGTGCACATAAGATAATAAGTGCCCGCAGAATTGGTTCACTGGACTTTTTTGATCTAAAAAAACTTGGCATAGTTATAAAAAGAGCACAATATTTTATTACTTGCAAAGGCAGATATTATGGAGCTGTTGCATTTGATGACATGCGAATTAAGAAAGCTCTTTCTCCTAAAGTTGATTTAAATTCAATAGATAAGGGAAAACAATTAAGTTTCTTTGATAATATGGACAATTTGACTATCCCTAAAATTTCATCGAATAATAAACTGCTTTTGTTAAGTGATAATTCCACCTCAATTACTGGTGAATTATAGGAGGTTTTATCTTGAAAGAATATATATATGATGATACTTTTGAAGGTTTACTTACAGCTATTTTCTATGCCTACAGCTGCAGAGAAAATTGTATCATAACAAAGTCTAGAGACTATATACCTTCATTTCTCAATGAAGTTTTAAATATTTCAACTGAGTACGATAAATTTGATAGAGTTTATAAGAGCATCATAAAAAAACTTAACAGAAAAGTTCTAACAAATATTTATTACTTATATCTTTGTGGAATTTCAGATTCCAGTTCTATTGCTTTAAAGTATCTTAAACTTTGCTATAAATATGGTACAAATATTAATTTGGCTAAAAATAATGATATTATAATTTTAGTTGATAAGTATACTAGAAAAGTTACTGCTGAAGCTCATAACTTCAATGGATTTGTAAGATTTAAAGAAATAGCACCTTTAAGTTTTTATGCTCCCATAGAACCTGAGCACAATATTTTACCATTGATACTCAATCATTTTACAAGAAGATTTTCCGACCAGAACTTTATAATTCATGATTTAAAAAGAGAACTTGCAATTATATACAACAAAAATACCGCTATCATAACTGAATTTAAAAAAGAAGATGCTAAAATTTTAAACTCACTTTCTAACATTTCAAAAACCACAGGACATACACTTGAAAATCCAACTATACTAAGCAAACTAGATAATCTATCTGGCTTATTGGTAAATGGATACTTTCTGCACTCTTCTGGTTTACATTTTTCAATTTCACAAGCACCATTTTTCATTAAAAAACAGCATGGCTTTTCCTTTACTTCATATTCATCATTTAATTATCAACTATAAAATATGATATAATAATCCATATTTAAAAATATTAAGAATATATAAGGTGGTCTTAAAAATGCCATATAATCCAGACAATCCAATTGTAGTACAGGGTGATAGAACTATACTTTTAGAAGTTAATAATAGACTTTATGCTGAAGCTAGAGATAGTATTCTAAGATTTGCTGAACTCGAAAAGAGTCCAGAATATATTCATACCTATAAAATAACTTCATTATCCTTATGGAACGCAGCAGCAAGTGGAATGAATTTCAAAGGAATACTTAATCAGCTTGAAAAATATAGCAAATTTGATCTTCCCCAGAATATAGTTAAATATATAAAAGAAGGTATAGAAAAATACGGTAAACTTAAACTTATAAAGGAAAAAGAACAGCTTTATCTGATTTCAAAAGATAAATACATAATACAGGAAATATTAAAAAATAAAAAGGTTAATATATACATAGAGAATACATTAAATGAGCACAAATTGAAAGTTATGACTTCAATGAGAGGGCATATAAAGCAGGCTTTAATAAAAATAGGTTTTCCAGTAGAAGATCTAGCTGGATACATTGAAGGTACTCCATTCAGCATAGGGCTTAAAGAAATTACAGCAGAAGGAAAAAAGTTAGTTCTAAGAGACTATCAGAAAGAAGCCGCACAAGTATTTTACGCCGAAGGTTCTGAAAAAGGAGGAAGCGGAGTTATTGTACTTCCTTGTGGTGCTGGTAAAACTATTACCGGCATGGCAGTGATGGATAAATTAGATACAGAAACTCTAATATTAACTACTAATATAACTGCAGTAAGACAGTGGAAGCAGGAACTTTTGGATAAAACCAATATAAAAGAAAAAAATATAGGAGAGTACAGCGGCGAGGTAAAAGAGATAAAACCCGTTACTATAGCTACCTATCAAATATTAACTCATAGGAAAAATAAAAATGATAACTTCGTACATTTAAATTTATTTAGCAAAAAAAAATGGGGGCTTATAATATATGATGAGGTTCATATGCTCCCAGCACCTGTTTTCAGGATGACTGCTGAAATACAAGCAATAAGAAGACTTGGTTTAACTGCAACTTTAGTAAGAGAAGACGGCATGGAGGAAGATGTATTTTCTCTTATTGGTCCAAAAAAGTTTGATATGCCCTGGAAGGTTCTTGAAAAAGAAGGATGGATAGCCAGTGCAAAATGTATAGAAGTACGGGTAGATATGCCAGAAGATATAAAAATGGACTATGCAGTGAGTGATTACAGATTGAAATTTAGAATTGCCTCTGAAAATTACAAAAAAATAGATGTAGTATATGATTTAATAAATAAACATAAAGAAGATAAAATTTTAATCATTGGTCAATATTTGAAACAACTAAAAATTATATCATATAAATTAAAAGTTCCTATAATAACAGGTAAAACAAAAAATGAGGAAAGAATAAAATTATATGAAGACTTTAAAAAAGGAAGTTTAAATATCTTAGTAGTTTCTAAGGTTGCAAATTTCGCTATAGATTTACCAGATGCCAATGTAGCCATACAGGTTTCAGGGACCTTTGGTTCAAGGCAAGAGGAGGCTCAGAGATTAGGTAGAATATTAAGACCTAAAGTTCAAAAAAATATAGCTTACTTTTATAGTATTGTAACTTCAGACAGCAGAGAACAAGATTTTGCAGTGAAAAGACAAATGTTTCTAGTAGAACAAGGGTATAAATACTATATAAAATCACAAGAGGAGATAGGAGAAGATATTTTATGTCATTAAGCGCATATTTAGAAGAAATGAATTTACAGGGATACGGTCATAGCAATTGCCTTCATGAAATGCTTAAAATTGCCGGCATAAAGGCTGCTTCAACCAGAAAAGCAGATGTAGTAACAGCACTAGATAATTACTTAAGTAGTAAAGAAAACCTTTTAACCATATGGCATCACTTATCTGCCTATGATAAAGAAATAATTGAAGAAATTATTAGAGGAGAGGGTATTATTGATAGAAGTGATGCGGAAAGGATAATAAAAAAATATAATATAAAAGGAGATTATTCCAACAATTATTATGATTTTGCTAACTTTCTAAGCAAAAATTCAAAGGGAAATTTATTTTTCATAAAAGGTAGAATACCTCCATTTATATTAAACACATTGAAAAGTCAATTAAAAAAAGTGGAAATAAAATTTACAAGCTGTAAATTAGAAATAGATGAAGATAATCAAAGAATAATTTCTTTGGGAGAAAAATTTGAAAAGGAATTAGTAAATATAATAAGACTTATAAGTATATCAAATTTTAAAACCACAAAAGCAAATAAACTTCCTACAAAAACAGCAGTTTTAAAGATTAATAATGAACTTTTAGAAGAAGAGGTTTTAATAAATAAAAACATAGAGGATATAAGAAAAATAGATGAAACCACAAGAATATACGGTATATCTAAATTACTAATGGCAGCAGATATTATTGAAGATAATAATGGTTGTCTAATACTAGGAGATGCTTCAGATAACTTCCTTATGAAAAATATAATTCAAAAATGTAAGATGCTGTTGGAAGCATATATTGATTCAGATATCTGTGAAACAGAAAGAATAACAGAAATAAAGATAAAGCATAATTACAGCAATTTAAAATCCTGTAGAAATTTAATATTAAAATATATTTCAAAAGCACCAATTGATAAATGGGTTAATATTAATGAACTTAAACTTCTTGTAAAAAGGACTGATAGAAATTTTTTAGAAAAAGCAGTTGGAGAAATACATTCTTATGAACCTTATTCATGTGATTATCCATATCAAAGAAATCACGGCTGGGATGATATAGAAGGAAGATTTATAGATGTAGTTTTAATGGAATATTTATGTAATATTGGTATAGTAGATGTCGTAGTTTCAAAAAGCTATACAGATTATGATTCAGAGTATCTAAAAACTTCAATGTTTAAGTTAACACCTTTAGGTGCCCACGTTTTAGGAGAAAATAAGAACTATGTATATGATAAAGCAGAAGAAGATTCAAGCATAATAATTCAGCCTAATTATGAAATAGTTGTGCAGGAAGGTTCTCTGAAAGATGTGCATAGCATTTTCCTGGATAAATTTGCAGAAAAAGTATCAGATGATGTAGTTAGAATATACAAACTTTCATTTAAAGCTATGGTTACTGCTATGGATAATAAAATACCAATTGAAGAAATAATAGATTATATGAAAGAATTTTCTGTAAATGATATACCTCAAAATGTAATGTTATCACTAGAACAATGGGAAAAAGACAGTAAAAAAATAAAAATAAGAAAGGTAACCTTAATAGAAACAGAGGACCAATATCTTATGGAAGAATTAAAAAGTTATAAAGCCATAAAAAATAGTATTGTAAAAGAGCTTACTAATTGTATTGAAATACAAGGCAAAAATGCATATACCATAAAGAAAAATATAGAAAAGAAAAATCATTTTTGTATAATTGAGGATTAATTTCTATAAA
>DAIMMR010000153.1:0-8441 GCA_036720575.1 Clostridium sp. | reverse complement strand
AGCTAAAAATCAACCTTCACTCTCAACTCTCAATTTTCAACTCTCAACTTAAAAAACTTTGCTTCACACTTTTTTTAAACTGTGAAAGTTGAACTATTAATTTAAAATATATCTGCGTATAAGTTAAAATTTTGTATAGGAGGAAACCTATGGACAAAGAATGGATAGAAGTCTCAATTACTACTAGCAGCGAGGCAGTAGAGGCAGTTTCAGGAATACTTTACAATACTGAAGTTAAGGGCGTATCTATAGAAGATTCTCAGGATGTAGAATTTAAGAAAAAGCATCCAGAAGATTGGGATTATTTTGATGAAAGCTTGCTTAAAATAAAAGATGGAACAGCAGTAGTAAAAGGATATTATAAGCAAGATAAGAACTTAAATGGATATTTAATGTACATAAAAGATAGTATAAATAACTTAGAAAGTTTTGGTATAGATAAAGGAAAAGGTCTAATTACGGTATCTAAAGTAAATGAAGAAGACTGGGAGAATAAGTGGAAAGAGTACTACAAACCTTATAAAGTTGGAAAAAATATAGTAGTAAAACCAATATGGGAGAATTATGAAGCAAAAAAAGATGATATAATAGTAGAACTTGATCCGGGTATGGCTTTTGGTACTGGCACTCATGAAACTACAAAAATGTGCATAAAGGCGTTAGAAAAATATATTAAACCTGAATATACTGTATTTGATATAGGAACTGGTTCAGGTATACTAGCAATAACTTCTTCAAAACTTGGAGCAAAAGAAGTTACAGGAGTGGATTTGGATCCTGTAGCTGTAAAATCTGCGTCAACAAATGTTGGATATAATCATATTAAAAATGTAAACATACTTCACGGAGACCTTATGGATGTAGTTAAAGGCAAGGCGAATATCGTAGTTGCCAATATAATTGCAGATGTTATAATTTCTTTAGCTGATGGAGTTAAGAATTTTATTCTTCCAGAAGGAGTTTTTATATGCTCCGGTATAATAGTAGAGAGAAAAGAAGAGGTAGTTGATAAATTAAATAAAACAGGATTTAAAATAGAAGAAATAAATGAAGATGGAGAATGGGTGTGCATAGTAGCATCAGTGAAATAGGTGGTATGTTATGAATAAATTTTTTGTGCCTCAGGAAGATATAAATTTTAATACAGCCTATATTAGGGGCGAAGATGTAAAACATATACGAAAAGTACTTAGACTTAAATATGGAGACAAGATAAACATAAATAACTGCAATGGAAAAGAATTTTTAGGTGCCATAGAGAAAATAGATAAAGATGAAGTTGTGGTAAATATTATAGAAGAACTTACTCTATATAACGAAAGCAAGATTAAAATTTATCTTTTTCAAGGTTTACCTAAGTCCGGTAAAATGGATTTAATAGTACAGAAGGCTGTTGAACTTGGAGTTTATGAAATTACCCCTGTTGTTACAAGTAGAGTTGTTGTAAAAAACGATTCAGGAGAATTTAAAAAGGTAGATAGATGGAATAAAATTGCTAAGGAAGCTTGTAAGCAGTGTAAGAGAAGCATAATTCCTAAGGTTAATGTTCCAATTAGTTTCAAAGAACTTTTGAGTGAAGGAAAATGTATGGATCTTATAGTAGTTCCCTATGAAAATGAAAGTAATGCAGGTGTAAAAAAAATAGTAAATTCTATAGAAGATAAAAATAGTCTAAAGAAAATAGCTATTGTAATAGGACCTGAAGGTGGATTTGAAGAACAAGAAATAGATGAACTTAAAAATATAAACTCTCATATAGTTACATTAGGGCCAAGGATACTTAGAACTGAAACGGCAGGTTTTGTATGCATATCACTTATCATGTATGAATTAGGAGATTTAGGAGGTCTTTACTAGGTGAATTCAATTAATGAAACAAAATTTGATTTAACCCTTGATAAAAAAGAATTCTTTAATGCTTATGGAAGAAATAAAAAAGTAGGTATGTCTACTTTAGGATGCAGGGTAAATCAGTATGAAACTGAAGCTATGGCTGAAAAATTTATACAAGAAGGATATGATATTGTAAACTTTGAGGATTATGCAGATGTATATGTGGTAAATACCTGTACTGTAACCAATATGGGAGATAAAAAATCTAGACAGATGATACATAGGGCTAGGAAAAAAAATAATAATGCTGTAATTGCTGTAGTAGGGTGTTATTCTCAAATTGCACCAGACAAGGTATCAGAAATAGAAGGTGTAGATGTAGTCCTAGGAACTAGAAATAAAGGAGACGTAGTATATTGGGTAAGTAGGGTCTCTTATGAAGGAAAAAAAATAGTCAAAGTAAATGACGTATTGAAAAATAAAACATTTGAAGACTTAAAAATAGACAAATACCAAAAGAGAACGAGAGCTTTTTTAAAAATTCAAGATGGGTGTAATAGATTTTGTTCTTATTGTGCAATACCTTTTGCCAGGGGAGCTGTGTGCAGTAAATCTCCAGATAAAATAATTGAGGAAGTAGAGAAATTATCTCGTAATAATTTTAAAGAGATTATACTCTCAGGTATACATATTGCATCTTATGGTACAGATATAGATGGAGACTGGAATCTTTTAAGAATATTGCAGGAAATAGATAAAGTAAAAGGCATCGATAGAGTTAGAATTGGATCTATAGATCCTCAATTTTTTACAGAAGGCGTTATAGAGAAAATGTCAAAATTAGAAAAGTTATGTCCTCATTTTCATCTCTCACTTCAAAGTGGATGCGATGAAACTTTAAAGAGAATGAACAGGAGATACACTACTTCAGAATATGAAAAAATAGTATATGAGATAAGAAATGGCATAGAAAATGCATCTGTAACTACAGATATCATAGTTGGGTTTCCTGGAGAAACAGAAGAAGAATTTAATAAAACTTATGATTTTTTAAATAGAATAGCTCTTTCCAAGATGCATGTATTTAAATACAGCAGGAGAAATGGGACTAAAGCTGCAGATATGCCCGGACAGGTAGATGGTAAAACCAAGGATGAAAGAAGTAGCAGGATATTGGAGTTAGATAAAAAATTAGAAAAGAAGTTTATGAATAAATTTTTGGGATATAATATGGATGTACTCTATGAACAAGAAATTGACAATGGTGGAATATATTATGAAGGCTATACGCCAAATTATATAAAGGTAATGACAAGGTGTGAAAAAGCTTTAGATTTGGAAGGAAAAATCTTGTGTACACAACTCGAAAGTACAAAAGATGGATATATAGAAGGAAAGTTGAAAAAATTTATTTGACTTTAGCAGGATTTTATCATTAATTATTGAATATTATACTGTTAAGGGAGGTGAAATTTATGGAAGACTGTATTTTTTGTAAGATAATAAAAGGTGAAATTCCATCTGAAAAAATATATGAAGATGATATGGTACTAAGTTTTAAAGATATAGAACCAGCTGCACCGGTACATGTACTTATAATACCTAAAAAACATATAGGCAGTATAAATGATCTTACGGAAGATGATTCTAAAATAATTGCTCATATATATTTAGTTGCAAAACAGATTGCAGCTGAACTTGGTATAGATGAAAAAGGATATAGAATTGTAACTAACTGTGGAGAAGGGGCAGGACAGACAGTACATCATGTTCATTTTCATTTACTAGGTGGTAGATCGTTTGCATGGCCTCCGGGCTAAAATTATAGGACTTTAAGAGTTATGAAATTGTTGACAGTATTGAAAGGTTTATTGTATAATGGCTATGTGCTATTTGACCCATGTTAACTGTATTTGATTTTTTAAATTGAATTGAGCTAGCGGAGGGAGGGAGATAATATGTCAGAAATAAAAGTTGGAGAAAATGAAACTATAGAAAGTGCATTGAGAAGATTTAAGAGAAAATGTGCTAGAGCTGGTGTTCTTTCAGAAGTTAGAAAAAGAGAACACTATGAAAAGCCAAGTGTAAAGAGAAAGAAAAAATCAGAAGCTGCAAGAAAGAGAAAATTTAAATAGAATTCTTTGAAAGAGGGTATTAACTGGTAATGTCTCTTAAAGAAAGATTGCAAGAAGACTGGAAAAATGCTTTAAAATCTGGAGACAAATTTAAAGCAAATACTATAAGTATGGCTAAAGCGGCTGTTTTGTTGGTAGAAAAAACTGATGGAAAAAAACTTGATGATGAGAAAATTATAGATATAATAGCAAAAGAAGTCAAAGAGAGGCGTGAATCTATACTTGAATTTGAAAAAGGGAAAAGGCAGGATCTAGTTGAAAAAGCAAAATCTGAAATAGATATCTTGTTGGAATACCTTCCTCAGCAGTTAAGTAAAGAGGAAATTTCCGAAATTATTCGGAATGCAGTTAATGAAGTGGGTGCAAAAAGTATTAAAGATATGAAAAAGGTTATGGCAATTGTTATGCCTAAAACTAGGGGCAGAGCAGATGGCAAACTTGTAAGTCAAATAGTAAAAGAACATTTAAATTAAATAAGTAAAAGGTTGAGATTGTATCTCAACCTTTTTTTACTTCCGGTATGTCTCAAAGATTGTAATTATATATATGTAATAAACTTAGGAACTTTCTGTAATTTATTATATATATATTTCATAAATTATTAGGAGTAAGCTAATATATATAAATTCTTAGAGGTGATACTATGGGAGACAAGATATACAATGCAAAACGGAATATTGCAGATAAATTGGATTTGCCCGGAGATATAATTTTAAATATGCCCCAAATCAAAATTACAGGAGATAATGAAATAATAATTGAAAATCATAGAGGTATTATAGCATTTGATGAAAGTCAAATAAAAGTTAATTCAGGTATAGGATTGATATCCATATATGGAAGTAGATTTGAAGTGCTTTTTATGGGAGGAAGCACTATAACTATAGGAGGAAGATTTACGTCTATAGTCTATGAAGGAAACAAGTAAATTTAGTTTTAAAAACTATAGAAGTGGAATAATTTTATTGGAAATACAATCCCTTATACCTGAAAAATTTATTAATGTTATGTGGAAAAATAATATCTACATAAAAAATATTAAAAAGAAAAATATTACAACTATGACTATGGAGATAAATTTAAGAGATTATGATAAGATAGAGGATATAGCAAGAAGAACTGGAACTAGAATAAAGATAATAAATAGAAGGGGTCCTATATTTTTTATAATTAAGCTTAAGAGAAAAATAACTTTAGTATCCGGAATAATTTTATTTATAGGAACAATATATTATTTATCTACTTTTATATGGAGTGTAAAAATAAATTCTGAAGAAGGATTGCCACCTTATATAATAAGACAGCAGCTTAAATCTTATGGCGTAAAGCCAGGTATTAACAAAGATAAAATAAATGTATATAAAATAGAAAAAGATTTAGTAAAGGATAATGACAATATAATGTGGGCCAAGGTGAGAATACAGGGTTCTGAATTAAATGTAAGTGTAGTTCAGAGAAAATCACCTCCTAATATAGTGGAAGAAAACACTCCTTGTAATTTAATAGCCAAAAGGGATGGAAAAGTCGTAAGGGCATATACCACTAAAGGAACTGTTGTTGTGAAACTAGGGGATGATGTAAAAAAGGGACAGTTACTTGTAAAAGGTGAACAAGGATTGGAAGGATCAACCTATAGTGTTCATGCTGCAGGCTATATTATATGCACGACTACCTATGAGGCATCTGAAACTGTAAAAGTAAATAATATAAAAAATGAGAGAACAGGTAAGAAAATAGAAAACTATTATATTAATTTTAGGGGAAAGAAACAGTATCTAAAAAAAGATAATAATAAATTTAATAAATATGATAAAATAGAGGAAAGTAAATTCATCTTTGGAAAAGAGACTTATTTTGAAGTTAAACAAGTTACAGTAAAAGGAAATCTTCAAAAAATAGTACAAGACACTGGAGAAAAACTTTACAATAATATATGCCGTAATTTGGATAAATCTATAAAAGTTGTAAATAAGGTAGTTACTTATGAAGGTCAGGATCCTTGTAAGGTTAAAGTACAAGTTACAGCAGAAGAAAACATAGCTATTCCAGATACAATTACAAATTAGGGGCAAAATATAACTAAAGATTATATAAAGAGATTACGTATAAAATGAAGAATAAAGGGTGAGCTTAATTGAAAAAACTATCATTAAAAAAAGTTTTTTTACAAGAAAAAATTAATAAAATAATTGTTTTTATGATAAGTTTTATATTTATTTATTCGCTACTTGTAACTGGACTAACGACAAAAAAATATAACTTGAAGGAAGGAGATATTGCCAAAGTCGATATAAAAGCACCAAGAGAAGTTAAGGATGAATTATCAACAGAAATGCGCATTCGACAGGCAGAGGATTCTGTACCAATTCAATACAATAAAAAACCTGAAGTGAAAACCGGAGTTATCAGTAAATTAAATAGTTTTTTTTCTAAAATAGATCAGGTAAATAGTTCACAATTGGAAGAAAAGGATAAAATACAAAAATTAAAAAGTGAAGATAATATAGGATTAGCAGATGATGATTATCAGGATATAATAAAGTTGAATACGGATGAATTAAAACAACTTCAGGATTTTTTGCAAAAATCTCTCTCAGATATGTATGATAACAATAATATAAGCGACAATACACAAGGGGATAATAGAGAAGATATAAAAAAGGCTCAGGAAATTATATTGCTGAAAGTCAGTACTTCTAATAGTTTGTCCAAAAATTTAAAGGACATAGCTACTAAAATAGGATATTCTCAAATTTCACCAAATTTCTTTTATGATAAAGATAAGACAGAAGAACTTAGAAAAGAAGCTGTAAAAAAAGTCTCACCAGTTATAGTAAAAAAGGATCAAACTATAGTAAAAGAAGGCGAACCTGTAACAAAATATCAAATAGAAGTATTAAGAGACTTAGGACTTCTAAATAATAGTTCACATTTTCAATGGCACATTTATATTTCATTAGGTGTACTGATTCTTTTAGTATTGGTATTGGAATGGATATATTTTTTCATATATTGTCCTAAAATATATAATGACTTAAAAATGCTTATAATGGTTAATATATTAAGTTTATTAGCTATATTTATGGCTAGGACCATTGGCATAATTTCCACTTTCTTAATACCACTTACATTTGTACCTATGATATTATCACTTCTTGTTGGAAAAAAAGTTTCATTGGTAATAAGTACCATTAATTGCGTTCTAGTAAGTGTGGCTGTACAATTTAGCCTGGACATAACAGTGATAGCTGTGGTAAATGCTGTATTAGGACCTATTATTCTTAAAAAGATGCAGCAGAGAATGGACATATTATTTTCATGTTTATATATGACAGTTATAAATGTTATACTTACTTTTTCAATGGGATTTTTAATCAGTGATAATATGGCAGATGTAGTTGAAAAGGCAGTATATATTGGAATTTCAACTATAATTTCTGGAATTTTAGTTATAGGTTTTTTGCCTCTTTTTGAAGGAGTATTTAATATAGTTACAACTATAAAACTTTTAGAATTATCTAATCCTAATAATCCACTTCTAAAAAGATTACTCATGGAGGCACCGGGAAGTTATCATCATAGTCTACTAGTTGGAAATTTAGCAGAAGTAGCAGCAGAAGAGGTAGGTGGTAATCCACTTTTGGCCAGGGTAGCGGCTTATTATCATGATATAGGTAAAATAAGAAGGCCTTATTTTTTCAAAGAAAACCAGTTGGGAAAGGATAACCCTCATAGTAAGTTGACTCCTAGCTTAAGTGCTTTAATAATAATATCTCATGTTAAAGACGGAGTTGAAATGGCTAGAGAGTATAAGCTTCCTGAAGTAATAATAGATGCTATACAGCAGCATCACGGCACATCTCTTGTAAAATATTTTTATGTTACTATGAAAAATTCAAGTGAAAAACCAGAGGATGTAAAAGAGAATGATTTTAGATACCCAGGACCAATACCTGAGACAAAGGAATCAGGTATAATAATGTTAGCAGATGGTGTAGAAGCTGCTGTAAGATCAATAAATGACCCAACTGAGGATAAAATTGTGGAAATGGTAAATAACATAATTAAAGACAGATTAGATGAAGGACAGCTTAATAATTGTGAGCTTACTTTAAAAGATATAGGAAAAATAAAAATTGCATTTATAAAAACTTTACAGGGAATATATCACCATAGAATAGAATACCCGGAGGATAAATTTTCTCAAAAATCTATCAATCAATTAAAAAATTCTACTTAAAGTAGAATCTTTACATACCAAATTGGAGGAACAAAAATGATTTTTATAGATAATAGACAAAATAAACTGGAAGTAACACAGGAGTTAGAAGAAAATATAAAAGGTGTAATACAATGTGCTCTAAAAGAAGAAAATGTAAATATTCCATGTGAAATAAGTGTTATTTTTATAGATAATGAAGAGATAAAAAATATAAATAGGGAGAATAGAAACATAGATAAGGTAACTGATGT
>DAIMMR010000152.1:0-8443 GCA_036720575.1 Clostridium sp. | reverse complement strand
CAATTTAAAAATTATCACAACATAAATGGTAACACTATTAAAAGGGATTTTCAATCATTTCATCTCTATAAAATCTATCTACTTATGGGTAATTTTATATTCTTATTATCATATATTAGTTATATGATAAATATTTGTATATTTTGAATTATAGGGGGAGTGATTATATTGTGATAAACATTATATGGTTTATTATTTTAGCTTCTGGAATAGGGTTTGGAATATTATCTGGGAGGGGAGAGGCAGTGTCTAAGTCCATTATAGCTTCTTCAGATGCTGCAGTAAAACTTATAATAAGTCTTTTGGGAATAATGTGTCTCTGGTGTGGAGTAATGAAAATTGCAGAGAAAAGTGGGCTTATGAATAAAATAGCAAGCTTAATGAGACCTCTTTTGAAAATTTTGTTTAAAGATGCCTCTAAAGATGAAAGAGCTATAGGGCCAATAGTTATGAACTTAACTGCTAACATGATGGGATTATCTAATGCAGCCACTCCTTTTGGAATAAAAGCTATGGATCAGCTTAGTAATCTCAATAATAAAAAAGAAGAAGCAAGTGATGATATGGCGCTTTTTTTAGTTTTAAATGCAGCTTGCATACAGCTTGTCCCAACTACGGTTATATCTATAAGAGCGGCAATGGGATCTAAAAATCCTGCAGAAACAATAATACCAGCCATAATTACAACTACTATATCTGCAATAGTAGGAGTAGTATGTTGTAAAATTCTCCAGAGATATTTTTAACTTTATTTAAAAGGAGTAGGATAGAGTGAAGTACATAATAAAAGCTATAATACCAATAATTATTATATTTATGGTTACCTATGGTCAAATGAAAAAAGTTAGGGTATATGAATGTTTTGTAGAAGGAGCCAAGGAAGGGATAGATATATGTATTAAGATATTTCCGTACCTACTAGCAATGATAATAGCAGTAGGGGTTTTTAGAGAATCTAAAGCTTTAGATTACTTTATAGAATTTGTAAAACCTGTAGTAAAATTTATAGGACTTCCTCCTGAAGTAGTACCTCTTGTGCTTGTAAAGCCCTTATCAGGCAGTGGGGCCCTTGGAATATTTGCTGAAACTTTAAGTAAATTTGGACCAGATAGTTACATAGGTAGAATTTCCTCTATAATTATGGGTTCTACGGAAACCATATTTTATACTCTTACAGTTTATTTTGGAGCGGTTGGTATAAAAAAAATAAGGCATACCCTTTGGGCAGCAGTAATGGCAGATATAACTGCAATAATTACAGCAGTTATAGTAACTAGAATTATGTTTTAATTGAAAATTAGTATGAAATTTTATATTTTACCTTATAATAATTAGTTGTATAATATATAGTATAATTCATAATTATTCGGGATGTGAGTTAAGTTGTTAAGGTGGAAAGAACTTTATGAAGAATGTTTAAATTGTAGTAAATGTAGTTTAGGAGATAACAGAACTAATATGGTTTTTGGAGATGGAAATCCTAAGGCACATATCATGTTTATAGGAGAAGCACCAGGAGCAGATGAGGATAGAACGGGAATACCTTTCGTAGGTAGAGCAGGCCAGCTTCTGACGAAAGCTCTTCTTGCTCTGGATTTACATAGAGAAAGAGATTACTACATATGTAATATTTGCAAGTGCAGGCCCAAAAACAATAGGACACCTTATGAAGAAGAAGAAAAGGCTTGTATTCCTTATTTGAGAAATCAAGTAGCACTTATAAGGCCTAAAATAATAGTTTGTCTTGGTGCAACTGCTATGGGATGCATATTGGGAAAGGATTGGAGAATTACAAGAGATAGGGGAAAGTGGGTTGAAAAAAAAGGTTTTTATATGACCGCAACTTTTCATCCTTCAGCAGTTTTAAGAGATGTGAATAAAAAAGCTGCATTTTGGGAAGATTTAAAAAGTATAAAAGAGAAAAATGAAGAAATTTTTCAAACAAAAAATGTTGACACATAAAATTATATGACATATTATATTGTTAAATACTGTGAAGGAAAGAGTAGTAAATTAGTTTGCATAAAAGAGAGTCGGCAGATTTTGGTGAGAGCCGAATGCAATAAAATTTATGAATATGGCTCTAGAGTAGATCGCTTGAAATAATAGTAGAGTGGTACGGTAGTAACCGTTATATTACAAGGTAATGAATAGTTACTTAATGATGCTTTTATTGTGAAGTAAAAGTAAAGTAGAGTGGTAAAGCGTAAATTACGCCTCTATGTGGAAAGAATTTTTCCATATGGGGGTTTTTTTATATGAAAAAATAATTATAAATACAATAAAACTAGAAAAAAAAGGGAGAGAAAAACATGACCAAGAAAACTTATTATATTACTACGCCAATTTATTATCCATCTGCAAATCTTCATATAGGGAACACCTATACTACTGTAGCAGCAGATGCTCTTGCAAGATTTAAGAGGCTTACAGGCTATGATGTTATGTTTTTGACAGGAACAGATGAACATGGACAGAAAATTCAGCGATTAGCTGAAGCAAAGGGTGTTACTCCTATAGAATATGTAGACGAAATAGTGGCTGGAATTAAAAAACTGTGGGATATGATGAATATAAGTTATGACAAGTTTATACGAACTACAGAAGATTACCATATTAAGGCAGTCCAGAAAATATTTAAGAAATTGTATGACCAAGGTGATATATATAAGGGAAGTTATGAAGGGTTATACTGTACACCTTGTGAATCCTTTTGGACAGAAACCCAAGCAGCAGACGGTAAGTGCCCTGATTGTGGAAGACCAGTAGAAAAAACTAAGGAAGAAGCATATTTCTTTAAAATGTCAAAATATGCGCCTAAACTTATAAAGTATATTGAGGATCATCCTGATTTTATACAGCCTGAATCTAGAAAGAATGAGATGTTAAATAATTTCTTAAGGCCTGGACTCCAGGATTTGTGTGTTTCTAGGACATCTTTCAATTGGGGAATACCTGTAACTTTTGATGAAAAACACGTAATATATGTTTGGATAGATGCTCTTGCAAATTATATAACAGCTCTTGGATACGGTAGTGAAAATGAAGAATTGTACAATAAGTATTGGCCAGCAGATGTACATTTAGTTGGTAAAGACATATTAAGGTTTCATACAATTTATTGGCCTATAATGCTTATGGCATTGGGACTTCCTGTTCCTAAAAAGGTATTCGGACACGGATGGCTTCTGGTAGATGGGGGAAAGATGTCAAAGTCAAAGGGAAATGTAGTAGATCCTGTAGTTTTAGTAGATAATTTTGGTGCAGATGCTGTTAGATATTATCTATTGAGAGAAATACCATTTGGTTCAGATGGATTGTTTAATAATGAAATATTTATAAAAAGAATTAATTCGGACTTAGCCAATGATTTGGGGAATTTATTATCCAGAACTTGTGCTATGGTTGAAAAGTATTTTGATGGAGTAGTACAAGAACCAATAAAAAAAGAACAAATTGATGATGAGCTTATAAGGTTATCACTAGAAACTCCTAAAAAAGTAGAGAAGAATATGAACGATTTAAGAATACCAGAAGCTTTAGATAATATATGGGATCTTATAACTAGATCAAATAAATATATAGATGAAACTACACCATGGATATTAGCTAAAGATGAGGCTAAAAAGGATAGGCTTGGAACAGTGCTTTACAATCTTTTAGAGTCACTTAGAATAATATCTGTATGTGTTTCTCCATATTTACCTGAGACAAGTACTAAAATGTATAAACAACTTAATACAAGTGTTGTTTCCTGGGATAGTATAGCTTCTTTTAATGGAACTAAGGCTGGGACAAAGATAAGTAAGGGAGAATTATTATTTCCTAGAATAGATGTAGATAAAAAAATAGAGGAATTAAATAAATTAAAAGAAGAAAAAAAAGCAGCACAGAATTCCAATGAAAAATCTTTAAAAAAACAAATAACTATAGATGATTTTGATAAAATAGATTTAAGAGTTGCTAAAGTTTTAAAATGTGAAAACATAAAAGGATCCAATAAACTACTTAAATTTCAACTTGAAATGGGAAAGGAACAGAGGCAGGTAGTTTCAGGAATTGCAAAGTATTATAAGCCAGAAGAGCTTGTGGGCAAATATGTAGTATTTGTAGCAAATTTAAAACCTGTAAAATTAAAAGGCGAAATTTCAGAAGGAATGATATTATCTGCAGCTTCAGATGATGATAGTAAATTATCCATATTATCAGTTCCTGATGAAATTCCAAGTGGCAGTACAGTAAGGTAATGTGAATTGTATATAATTCAACTTCGGCACATAAGAAATTTTGATTTAATATAAAAAAATTGCTAAGCAATTTTTTTAAAGAGCAAAGTTCAAATATCAAATAAGGATAATTTTCTTCCTAACGTCAGAAAATGTTAAAATTATAGATTTCCTGAGGTACGATGGAAATCATCTTTATCTGTTCTTTGTTATTTGAACTTTGTTATTTTCAAAAACTTTGTTTCGCAATGTTTTTAAACTGCGAAAGAATTTAAAATTAAGTTAGGAGAAGTCATATGGAACTAAATATATTTGATGCCCATGCGCATTATGATGATGAAGAATTTGACGAAGATAGGGACAAGGTAATAGAAGAGTTGAAAAAAAACAATATAGTTGGAGTATTAAATTGTGGGTCTTCTATTGAAGGGGCTAGATCATCTGTTAAATTAGCGGATAAATATGATATGTTTTATGCAGCAGTAGGAGTGCATCCTGAATATTCTGACGTATTTACTCAGGATATATTAGAAGAATTAAAAATTTTAGCTAAAAATAAAAAAGTAAAGGCAATTGGTGAGATAGGACTTGACTATTACTACAAAGAAAATCCTCCGAAAGAAGTGCAAAAAGCCGTATTTATAAAGCAGATGAAATTAGCGGATGAATTAAAATTACCGGTAATTATACACGATAGGGAAGCTCATGAAGATACTTTAAATATAGTAAAACAGTTTAAGAATGTTATTGGAGAAATACATTGTTTTTCTGGAAGTGTTGAAATTGCAAGGGAATTTTTAAAATTAGGATATTACATAGGATTTACAGGGGTAGTAACTTTCAAAAATGCAAAGAAGGCTGTTGAAGTTGCAAGGGAAGTACCCTTTGATAGAATTTTAGTTGAGACAGACTGTCCCTATATGGCTCCGGTTCCTTTTAGAGGAAAGAGAAATAGATCTGAATATATAAAATTTATTATAGCTAAGATAGCTGAAATCAAAGGCGTAGAGGATAGTAAAATAAGCCAATTAACAATTTTTAACATGAAACGGTTGCTTAATTTGGTAAAATAGTGTAAAATCAAAGAGAGGTTTTATTAAATCTATTTTTAGTAATAAAAAAATATTTAACAGCATAGTTTATATAATAGGCACTTTAAACCACCAAAAAAATAGCATAGACTGTAGGTTGAGTAGAGAACTCCAATTAGTAGATTTGATGCGAGTTATTTACTTATTTAAGGTATAATATCGGAATCATAAATAATTATTTTATTTATAGTTTTATGCACAAGGCTGCATTTAACATTTTATAACAGTCTTAATGCAGAGTGATATTTGACATGATTTTGGGTTCCATTTATAATGGAGTATGTCGCTCTCGCCCAGAGGAGGTATTTTTATGGTGGAAAAGTTTAAGACTTACTTGAAAAAATATTTTCCAAATGGCCTTAGAGTAGAAATTATTGCAGTTGTAATTTTATCTGTTTTAATCGGATTAGTATTTAGTACAAGAAAGACAATAGTTGTTTCAGTAGATGGAAGTAGTAAGAAGATTACTACGTTTTGTAGTACCTATAGAAAAGTTCTGGATAATAACGGAATTAGCATAGGGCCTAAGGATAAAGTGAAGCCTAGTCTAGACAATAGGGTGGAGAATAACACCACGTTGAAAATCAAAAGAGTAGCAAAAGTCAGAGTAGAAGTTGACAATAAAAAGTTGAATTTAGAGTCTGCCGAAGATAATGTTGAAGATATGTTAAAGGCAGAAAAGATAGGTATTTCAAAACTTGATATAGTATATCCATCCAGGAAGCATGAGTTGAAAAAAGGAATGAATGTAGTAGTGACTAGGGTTAAAACAAAAGATATAAAAGAGAATACACCTATAAACTATGACACGATTTTGAAAAGTGACGAGCAAGTTGAAAATGGAACTAAAAAGGTTGTGCAGGAAGGACAAAATGGAGAGAAGGAGACTGTGACTAGGGTTGTATACCAAAATGGTAAAGAGGTTTCGAAAAAAGTAATTAGTGAAATTATAAAAAAACAGCCGATACAAAAAGTCATAGCCATAGGAACATTGACCGACTACACTCCGTCTAGAGGATCTAATCTTAACTATGTTGAATCATTACAAATGAGGGCAACTGCATATACTGCAGATTATGCCAGTACAGGCAAGAGTCCTGGGGATCCAGCATTTGGTATAACTGCATCTGGCACTGTAGCCAGGAGAAATAATGGAGATTATAGTTCAGTAGCAGTTGATCCTAGAGTAATACCACTTGGTACGAAGCTTTATATAGAAGGTTATGGTTATGCTATAGCAGAAGATACAGGTGGAGCTATTAAGGGAAATAGATTAGATTTATTTTTTAATTCTAACTCAGAAGTAGACAACTGGGGTGTAAGATGGGTTAATGTTTATGTAATTAGATAGGAGCACATGCTCCTATTTTTTCTTTTAATTTTATTAGAATATTTTCGAGTATAAGTATAAGGTATCTATTATCTGTAATAATAGATTTAATAAAATAGGAGGACATTTATGATTAAGGAAGTAATAGTGGTTGAAGGAAGAGATGATATAACTGCAGTTAAAAGGGCAGTTGATGCTCAGCTTATAGCTGTAGGAGGTTTTGGAATAAATAAAAAAGTTATAGATAAAATAAAAGAAGCCCAAAAAAGACAGGGCGTCATAGTATTTACGGATCCGGACTTTGCAGGGAATAAAATAAGGCAGATTATATCTAAAAGGGTAAAAGGAATAAAGCATGCTTATATATCTCAGAAAGATGGTATGAAAAATGGAGATATTGGGGTTGAAAATGCGTCACCAGAAACTATAATAAAGGCTTTAAAAAATGCCAAATATGAGGTAAAGGAAAAAAGAGAGGAATTTGAAATAAGTGATATGGTATTCTTTGGATTGACAGGAAAATCAAATTCCAAGGCAAAGAGAGATATGATGGGAAAAGAACTTGGAATAGGATATTGTAATACTTCTCAGTTTTTAAATAGACTAAATGATTATGGAATAACAAAAGAGGAATTTAAAGAGGCTATAAGTAAAGTAAATAATATAATAGATAAGGAGAAACACAATGAATGATTTGTCTACTGCAGATATAGTAAAAAAATATGGATTTAAATTTTCAAAAAGCTTGGGACAAAATTTTTTAATAGACAATATAGTACTGGATGACATAGTAAATAGTGCTGACATAAATAAGGAGGATCTTATTATAGAAATAGGACCCGGTGTGGGAACTTTAACAAGAGAACTTTTGAAAAAGGCAGGTAAAGTATGTGCTATTGAATTGGATTCGGATTTGATTCCAATTTTAAAAGAAGAACTAAAGGATTTTAAAAATTTTCAGTTAATACATAAAGATGCACTTAAAATAGATTTTAACGAAATAATAGATGATGAAAAAAATGTGAAGATTGTTGCAAATTTACCTTACTATGTTACAACTCCTATTATTACACGACTGTTGAATGAAAACTACAATTTTAAAACTCTTACTATAATGATACAAAAAGAAGTGGGAGAGAGAATCTCATCAGAACCTAATTGCAAACAATATGGAGCCCTTTCTATTCTAGTGCAATATTATTGCGATGTTGAAGTAATAAGAAAAGTAAGTCCTTTATCGTTTATTCCAAGACCGAAAGTGGAATCTATAGTTATAAAGTTAACCAAACTTGATGAAACTAGAGTTAAGGTGAAAGACGAAAAACTATTTTTTAAGGTAGTAAGATGTTCATTTAATATGAGGAGGAAAACTCTTTGGAATGCTGTAAAGCCTTTAAAAGTTCCTAAAGAAGATATGGAAGCTGCTTTTAAAAAAGCTGAAATTGATGAAAGGAGAAGGGGTGAAACGCTATCTATAGAAGAGTTTGGAAGACTATCTGATTGTATATATGACATATGTATACATTAAAATGCGACATGTTTTTGAAGATAAGTTAAAACTATTTGTTCACTTTTTGAAAGTTATCTCATATATTATAATGAATATAATATATGGAGGTATATAAGTTGGCACAAAAAAAGAGTTATAGTAGATATTTTATAATATTACAAGAAGATGAAAAAGGATACTCTTTAGCTTCTGACAAAATTGCTTCAGGATATGCAAAGTTGGAGATGAAAAATGATAAGTGTAAAATATCTTATTATGTACAAAATTTAAAAAAAGAAAAAACACC
>DAIMMR010000151.1:0-8481 GCA_036720575.1 Clostridium sp. | reverse complement strand
ATAAACGGTTCTGAGAATATGACAACTTTTGATACTGTTGCTCCGCTGATGATGGAATTTTTTATATTCTTTTTTGTATTTCTTATGGCAGGAGTATCATTCTTAAGGGAAAGAATTAGCGGTACATTGGATAGACTTATGGCAACACCTATTAAAAGAATAGAAATTGTGTTAGGATATTTTTTAGGGTTTGGTATATTTGTTATGTTTCAAACTCTAGTGATTCAGCTGTTTATGGTATATGGGCTTGGCATTACCATAAAAGGAAATCTAATTTTAGTTTTACTTGTAAATGTGCTGCTGGCAGCAGGATCATTGACTCTTGGAACTTTACTTTCTGCATTTGCTAAAAATGAATTTCAATTATTTCAATTTATTCCCATAGTCATAGTACCTCAAATATTGTTTTGTGGATTATTTCCCCTTAGAGAAACGCCAATATGGGTAAATATACTTTCTAAAATATTTCCACTAACATATGGTGCAGATGCCCTAAAGGGAATTGTCCTTAGAGGGTATGGACTTTCAAAAGTTTATATGGATATCTTAATACTTTTTGGTTATGCACTATTGTTTATAGTATTAAATTCATTGGCACTGAAAAAATACAGACGGTTATGAAGAAATATCTTTACTTAAATTTATTATATTAGCATCAGGTACATAGTCTTCTATTATTTTTCTTGCAATATTAAACCAACTTAAACAGCTGTCAAGGACTATGGAGTCACTTGTTACAATTCTGCCCATTTTGGAGAGAAGAGGGTCTGCATTTGGTATTAATTCTATCTCAACTGGAATATCCCATTCAATTGAATGTTCAAGTATAAAATTTTTAAGTCTGCCTGAGTTTGAAACTCCAGAATCAAGAAAAAATTTAACCTTTGGTATACCCAAAGTAGTAAATTCCTGACCAATTAAATTTAGGGCTAGGTGGGTTTTATCTACAATACTATAAGTTCCCCTAAGTCCTGCTATATCCCTTATGGTACTATCATTGCATAATATTAATATTCCTTTTGAAAGGGCAACTTCTAAGGTTATTATAAGGTTAAATCCGTCTATGTATATGCAGTCTTCAGATATACATGAAAAAGGCAGACATTTTGATTTTCTTTTTTCGCAGCTTGCTTTAGAGGAGGTTGAACGCTGAAGGGCATTTCTCTGTCTTAGTGAAAGCTGGTAATGGTTACCTACCATCTCTATAATTGAATGCATTTTGTAACCTCTATCAAGTAACCAGGATACTTCTACCTGTGCTTTTTGAAGTTTCAAAATGGATTCTTTTGAAAACCATCTATTGTCCCTGGGGTCACTTCCTCTTCTAACTGTTCTTAAATTATAGTTCATTTTTATAACCTCCTTTTTGAGATTAATCTTCATAAAATCTTCATAAAATTAATAGGTAATTCTTAAAAAATATCTTGTAAAATTAAATTGAAAGTTAAGAATTACAGATAATTTATTAATGTGTATAAATTAAAATTTAATTCAAAAATTTTAGATACATTCAGTACAGGAGGATCATAATGGAAGATATACATATGAGCAGATATTACAGAAATACGACACTAATAGCAATGTTAATTGGTATATTGTGGGTTATTTTAATAAATACCCAGCCATTTTCAGATTTTGCATATTACAATCAGATTGCAAATCAAGTGGCAAGTGGTGGTCAATGGGGAGATACTTATACCTCTGTCGGGTATTCTATTGTTCTTGGATTTGTATATAAAATCTTTGGGAACAGCCTAGCTTCAGCAAAAGTTTTTAATTTAGTTTTGACATTTTTAAATTATGGAATGTTTTATATTATACTACAAAAAGTAAATTTAAACGAGAAAAGGCGTAAAATTATTTATGGGTTATTTGTATTTTTTCCAAGCAATATTTTCTATAATAGTGTTTTGGCAGCGGAAATAGTATTTACTACTGTATTACTTTTTATAACGCTAATATATTTTTATGATATTAAATATAAATATGTAATAATTGGTGTTTTAACAGCTGCTAATGCTATGGTAAAACCATTTTTTATGGTGTTCTTTTTTGCTATATTTATATTGGAGGTATGTTTAAGGGTAAAATTTAAAGATGTTTTAAAACACACAGCTGTGGTACTTATAGTTAGCTGTATTTCCATATCTCCATGGATATGTAGAAATACTAGGCTAATCGGTGAGTTTACATCTATATCTAATAATGCTGGAATAGTACTTTATATAAATAACAATTCTCAAAACAAATCTGGTGTTTGGATGGATGCTAAAAATGTTGAAAATTCTATTGTCAATACTAAAGAATACATAAATGCAAATGCTACAGAAAAAAATAAAATGCTGTCTAAAGCAGCTAAAAAGTGGATATTAAGTCATCCATTATCCTTTGTAAAGTTAGGTTTTATAAGGCTATTTAAGACTTATCTTGATGGAAGTGATATATTTTACAGCTTAAATGGAACAAATTTGAATTTGTTTTTTAAGATATTATTTGCAGTTTGTACTTATATAGCAAGGTATGTAATATTTGTTCCTGCAATAATTTTAATGCTTTTATATAGTGCAAAGGTAATTAAAAATTTGATTAGAAAAAGAGAAATTAATTCATACTCTCTATATAATTTAATTTGCTTTTACATGTTTTCTTGTGTTTACTTTATAACAGAGGGACAGCCACGTTATTCATTTCCATCTATATTTATAGCTGTTTATTTTTTCTCATATTTTGGAGAGAAAATAAGTATACCACTTGTTAAAAAAGCAAAATTTTAGGTAAATAAAGTGGTGTATAATAAAAATATCTTATACAGCAGTAAGAGGGGATATTTTTTATGGATAATACTATACTGGTAGTGGATGATGATAAGGATATTTTAGATATAATAGAGATCTATCTAAAAAATGATAACTTTAATGTAATCACTGCGGAAGATGGATTAATAGCAATGGACAAGCTTAAAGAAAATAATATAGATTTAATAATACTCGATATAATGATGCCAAATTTAGATGGCATACATGCATGTCTTGAAATTAGGAAAAAAGAAAAAATACCTATAATAATGCTTTCAGCTAAAGATGATTCAAGCAGCAAGATATTAGGATTAAATGTTGGAGCAGATGATTATGTTACTAAGCCATTCAATCCACTAGAATTAGTTGCCAGGGTTAAATCTCAAATTAGAAGGTATTCTGGATTCAATGTAGAAAGATCCAAAAATAAAGAAGAAATTGTTATAAATGATATGGTAATAAATACAGCATCTAGAGAAGTATTTATTGGAGAAAAATTAATAGAACTTACACCAATTGAATTTTCAATCTTAGAAGTACTTGCAAGAAATAGGGGAAGGGTTTTAAGTACGGAAAGTATTTATGAAAGTGTTTGGAAAGAACCTTTTTACAATGCTAAAAATACAGTTGCAGTACATATAAGAAATATAAGAGAAAAGGTAGAAATAAATCCAAAGGCCGTATAATTTTTAAATCAAATGAAGTAAAAGGCAGATATATTGATCTAAATAATATAAAAAATATTATACTAAATACTACTCCAAGGGATGGAGATACAGTATATCAGGTGTATAATATAAATATATCAGGTACTAAATACATACTTGTTACATGGAAAGGCACAGGCATGTATCATAATATTTTTAGGTATACGTCAATGATAGTAATTCCAATAATTATTTCACTTGGAATTATATATTTGGTTTCATATAGAAAAACCAGGTATATAAAATATATCTGTAACGGAATAGTGAAAATTTCCCATGAGGATTTAAATTATAGGTTGGAGAAAACGGGTACAGATGAACTTGGAACGTTGGCAGATGAGATAAATAACATGTCACTCAATTTAAATAATATGATAAATCGTGAAAAGTCTGTCCAAAAGTTTAAAGATGAGCTTATAACCAATATATCACATGATTTGAGGACACCTCTTACCTCATTAATGGGGTATTTGTATTTGATAAACGATAAGAATGTTTCTATAGAAGATAAGGAAGTATACAGCAAAAAATCTATGGAGAGAGCGGAAAAACTAAAAGTTTTAATAGAGAACTTATTTGAATACTCAAAACTGGAAAGCGGAGCAATAAATCTTGAAATGTGTAATGTAAATATAATTGAAATTATAGAACAAACCATAGGTGAACTTTCTATAATTGCCAGCAAATCTCAAATAAGTTTTGTAAAAAAGTATAGTATTACAAAGTTGAATTTAAATATTGATCCTTATCTTATCAGCAGGGTATTTCAAAATATTTTATCAAATGCTATAAAGTACAGTGTAAAAAATAGTGAAGTTTATATAGATATTGCCCATGATGAAGATGATGTCATAATTAGTTTTGAAAACTTGTCAAGTAGAGAGTTGTCCTCTGAAGATATGAAAAAAATATTTGATAGATTCTATATGGGGGATAAGTCTAGAAACTCTCATAAAAACAACTCTGGTTTAGGGCTTGCCATAGTTAAAAATATTGTGGATTTGCATGGTGGAGAAGTTTGGGCGGAAGGTAATGATAATATTTTTAAAATGTATATTAAGTTAAAAAATAATTCATCTAAATTTAATGTTAGCAATGGTACCTATGGGATAAAAGAGCAAGAAAAGACAGGATTTATACAAAAGATTAGTATATAATATAACAAAAGGTTGAAGGAGGCAAATATTCTAAAATGAATTACAATGCTTGTATTAGGAAGTCTATTGAGTATATAGAGCATAATTTAAATAATAAAATAGAACTTGAAGATATTGCTCACAAAGTCTTCCTGTCAAAATATCATTTTCATAGAATTTTTCATTCTGTTGTTGGAGAACCTGTAGCTGAATATATAAGAAGGAGAAGACTTAAAGAGGCTGCGAATGAGCTTTTAAATACAGATAATAAAATTGTAGATATAGCATTAAAGTATCAGTTTAGTTCTCAGGAATCTTTTACAAAGGCCTTCAAAAAGCTTTATGGAATGCCTCCAAGAGAATTCAGAAGAAATAGAACTGCAAGTAGTATTTCTATGGCAGCTTAATATTTATTAAAACAATATTTTTACGAGGTGATTTGAATAATGAGTTATGTACCAGTAGTAATTGATCATACAAATGCAGGAGAACGTTCTTACGATATATTTTCAAGGCTTTTAAAAGACAGGATAGTAATGTTAAATGGCCAGGTAACAGATGAAACTGCAAGTTCAATTGTAGCACAGCTTTTATTTTTGGAATCAGATAATCCTGACAGTGATATTAATTTTTATATAAACAGTCCAGGAGGCTCTATTACGGCTGGAATGGCAATATATGATACAATGCAGTATATAAAACCTGATGTATCCACAATATGTATTGGCATGGCTGCCAGCATGGGTTCATTTTTACTTGCAGCAGGGGCAAAAGGGAAGAGATATACCCTGCCAAACAGCGAAATTTTAATACATCAGCCCTCTGTATATGGTGGAATGCAGGGTCAGGCCACAGACATAGAAATTCACACAAAATGGCTTTTAGAAATAAAGAAAAAGATGAATAGATTATACAGTGAAATGACAGGTAAACCTATTGAAAAGATAGAAAAGGATGTTGAGAGAGATTATTTTATGTCAGCTAAAGAAGCTTTAGATTATGGATTAGTAGATAAAATTCTTGAAAAATAGGAAATGGGTATAGATTTGTGTAAAAACCAAATCTATACCCATTCCCATTACCTATGAATTTAATGCTTGAGGGACGGTCATTATATTATTTCTTTTTTTGTCCCTGTTCTATTATAGAAAAATCCACTGCAATTTTTACTAATTTCACTAACTGCTTTTTCTCCAGTACAATGTGATAATCCAAGCATATCTATATTAAACTTGTTTAAGTAGTCAATAGATTTTTTTATTCTTGATTCATCTGCCTCAATAAGATGTGTTCCTCCTATTACAGCATAAATTTTTTCATTACTTATTTCTCTAATAGTACTAATTATATTTAAAAATCCTGGATGACTGCATCCCAGCAGTACTACTATTCCTTTGGAAGTTTTAACTCCAAGGGCTATTTCATCGTCGAATTCATCTACAATATATTCATTGTCTATTTTAATTTTCATATTTTTGTTAACTTTTTCAAAATCATATTTCTTATTAAAATTTGAAAATACAAAAACTTCATTGCTTATTTTTAAAACATTACTTTTGACAAAATTAATAGAAATTCCTTTATTCCTTATGTAATCTTCATCAAAATCTATTCCTATATATTTATAACCAATTCCATCTGAAAAATCAGTTTTAAGTTTTCCATCCGAATAATGATATTTATTACTCTTCTCAAAAAAATGTTCGCTTACAATAAGCTTAGGTTTTATATCATAATTTTCAAGCAATCTTTTTACACCACCGCAGTGATCATAATGTGCATGACTGAGAATTAAAAAGTCAGTACTTTTTAAATCTACATTAAGTTTATGTGCATTATCAATAAAATCACCTGATTTACCTGTATCAAATAAAATATTGCAATTTTTTGTTTGAAGAAACATAGACAAACCATGTTCAAATTTTAAATTTTTATCATTATCTTGCATATTTTCAATTAAAGTAGTTATTTTCATATAAACTATCATTCCTTTCAATGTGTTTAAGACACAAAATTTTTAATCTCCATTACATTTTTGAAGCATATTCCTTTAAAATTGAAGCTGTTGAGTTAAGTTCTTGAATAGTTGCAGTAATCTCTTCAATTTCAGCAGTTTGACTATCAAATATCTCATTTGAAGTACAAAATTTGTTACCGATTTCTTCAATTGAATTTCGTAGATCACTTAACATTTTATTTATTTCTTTTACAGAATTACTGCTGGATTGAGATAATTTTCTTATTTCATTTGAAACAACACCAAATCCTTTTCCATATTCACCAGCCCTAGCCGATTCTATAGCAGCATTAAGTCCAAGTAAATTTGTTTGTTTAGCTATATTTTCAATAAATTTTAATACATCATCAGTTTTTTTAGAATTTTCATTCGTTTTTTGCACAAATTTTTGAATGTGGGAATTTGTTTCATATAGTTTTTGAAAACCAGAAGACATATCCGTTAAACTTTTACTTATTTGATCAATTGAATTCGATAGATTTGTTGACATTTCATATATCTTCTTTTTTTTAGCTACACTCATACCTATTACTATTGTTCCTGCTATTTCATTATTTTCAAAGATAGGAATTCCAATTGTTTTTAATGATACTCCGAAAACTTCTTTTGGTACTTCTATAGAAATTGGCTTTTTCTTTTTAAGACATACATCTGCTGCACACCCAGCCGGTATTTTATCACCTGTTTTAGCAGCCATTTTTAAATTTTCAGTATCTTTTACAAGCAAAAACTTTTCTGTATTTGAAATCGTAAAAATTAATTCATCATCAAGATAATATTTAAAATATGGTATCATATTATAAAATGACTGTATAATTTCATTATCGCTTATTTCATTAATCACACTGTACACTTCCTTAGATATAGAATAAATTAAATTTTAATAGTTATTTTTAATATAATCTTGATTATTTTTAATATATTGTATACTTTTGTATTATCGTATATAAATAAATAAAATTTAGTAATCTATTATCATAGAAGGACTGAAAATTTAAATTTATTTATATTTCTTATAATTATTCCATAACGGAATTGGGAAAAGAGGTACTAAAGCAAAATAGGATAGATTGGAATGAATCAAAGGAATTAATAGATAAATTAATTAATGGAGGTAATTAAAATGCATGAAAAATTGAGAAAGAGTGTAGAAGAATTATTTGAAAATGCACCTAAAACTCATAGAGCAACAGAACTTAAAGAAGAGCTTTTAGCTAATCTTACAGATAAATATGATGATTTGGTGCCTGGTCATATTCCTGGGTTATATTTATAATAGGTGCTGCTGTAGAAAAAATTATAACTTTGAGCTTTAAGTTGAAGGAGTAGGAATATGAATAGAAATAGAAGCTTAATAAAAGTATTAATGTAATGTGGGCCATCATTGCAGCAGCAGGTCTATCTTTCTTAATATATGGATTTTCTCACGGAGAGAGTTTTCCAATATTTGAATATGGAAATAAAATAACAGGTTCTAGGTATGCTGTACAGAAAAGTGAAAGCACATCCGTAAATAACTGTAGTAAGATAAGCTTGAGATTTTCAAGAGGAGATGTAATTGTACAGACAACAGATGAATCAAACTTAAAAGTTGTACAAAGTGCATCTAGAAAGTTAAAAGATGGAGAAAAGTTTGCAATAGAAAAACAGGGAAATAACATTGAAATTGGAAGGAGAGATGGAAATAAAGTTTTTCACAATAAATTTGTCAATATATTTGATGGGTTCAATAGGAATGAGAAAATAGAATTGTATGTACCTAAAAGCTATGCTAAAGACTTAGATATAAGTACAACTTCAGGAGATATCTTACTTAACTCTGATAT
>DAIMMR010000150.1:0-8492 GCA_036720575.1 Clostridium sp. | reverse complement strand
AGTGTTAACTAAAAAATCTTTTTCATGCTGTATTTGTGAAAAATTATTTTTTAAAATTACCCTCATGTTATCAAAAGCATAGGCAAGCTTTGCAAAAGTACCTTCCACATTTTCATAAATTCTTATGTCAAAATTATAATCCAACATATTTTTTGCTGCTAATATAAGTCTTTCAAGTTTTTTATATATTTTTATATATAAAATAGTATTTGTCAAAAACACTATTGCAAAAAAACAACCCATAGAAGTAAGTAAAAACTTAATTAAATTTCTATAATTGTTTTTCAATTGAGGCATCAAACCTATATTCAATTCTGTACTATACCCATAATCTTTCAATATTCTTCTTCCACTTTTTATATCTTCCCCACTGCTATTTTTCGTTATAATAGTTACCACTTCATTTTTCAATTCAGGATGAATCTTTACTATTTTACCAACAACAGCTGCATTATTATCTACATAACTATCCTTTATTCTTTCATAACTCTTATCAATAGTATAATAACTTATGAGTATTGACAATAAAGCTAAAATCAATATAATACAGGAACTTCTCCTAAGTTCCGGATTTTCATAATACTCCCTCATATTTTACTCCTTTTCAACTTCCAAATTCCACTCATATCCAAATCCTCTTTTTGTTTTTATATACTTAGGATTTGAAGAGTCATCCTCTATTTTTTCTCTTATCCTCTTTATATATACGGAAAGCGTATTTGTATCGAAGTAATCTCCACTTCCATCACTAAGCTTGTCTAGTATTTCTTCCCTATTCATAACTCTTTTTGGATTAGTCATAAAAAGTAACAACAATTTATATTCTTGCATAGAAAGGGACATATCACATCCATTTCTATAGGCTTCTAATTTAGTTGTATTTAAAACAATTTTTTCGGATTTTAATATATCACTCTTATCCGAATTGTTTTTTTCCGTTCTTCTCAAAATTGCCTTAATTCTAGAAATGAATTCTTTTACCCTAAATGGTTTTGTTATATAATCGTCCGCACCTATATCTAATCCTAAAACAACATTTACTTCTTCATCACAAGCAGTTAGAAATATTACTGGAATCTGACTTTTTTTACGTATATATTTACATACATCATATCCACTTCCATCTGGTAACATCACATCTAATATAACAATGTCAAAAGTTTCACTGTCAAAAGTTTTTTCAGCTTCACTAACACAGGAACACCTTTTCACTTCATACCCCTCATCTTGAAGAGTAAAATCAATTCCAAGTGCCAGTGCTTCATCATCTTCTAGAAGTAATATTTTATTCAAATTAGCACCTCCACAATATATCTTTAAAATATATTCTATACAATAACTAAGGTTTTTGTCTAGTTATATACACAAATTGATAAGCACCAGATGAAATATTTTTTCTATCTGGTGCTTATCAATAATTATCCGTGTAAATTGTAAATCCGCAGCCAATGGCACTGTATATTTAATTAGAGAAGCAATTTGTTATCTTTACTTTTTATTTGACTTTCTATCTTTTACAACCATAATAATTATAGCAGCGCAAATAAGTCCGAAAGCAAACATAAAACCAAACCTCATGTAACCACCTTCTACAAGATTAATTTATGGGATTCACAGTGAAATTTAGCAGCATATGGCCTATATTAAACCAATTTTTAATCTAGAAACCCTATATAATATATTACACTTAATCTTCTTGTCTTATGACATCTATTATATTTTCCCTTTTAATTCTAGCTAAAGGTTTTATTACAGATATTAACCCTATAAATATTGCAGCTAATCCGCTCACAAGTATCAAATTCCATGGAATATTCCACTTAAAATCAATAATTTTTCTCATAGGTGATGATACTTCATAAGATAACAGGCTGCCTACAATGCCCCCATAAAATGCACCATATAATCCATATAGCACTCCTTCTTTTAATATCATCTGCCTTATATTTTTATAAGTCATTCCAATTGCACTTAAAGATGCTATTTCTTTTTTTCTTAAAATCAGGTTGGTAGTTATAGTATTTATTATATTAACTGCACCTATTAGAGAAATTACAGCTATAAATCCATACATAAGTATCATAAGCTGCATCGTATTTCCCCTAGCAGCTTCAGCTTGTTTGGATATATCAATAGCCTTTACTCCCTCTCTATCACATATTGGTGAAATAAAACTATTAAACTTATCTGCATCTTTTTTATCCCTTAAGCGTATTTGAGATATTTTAACAGGCATCTTATTTAAATCTCTGCCAGTAATATTCTTCATTACATCTTTTGTCATTATAATATGAAAAAGTTTGATATTATCTGAATAAAATTGATATGGTGCATCATCTACTACTGCTGCTACTTTTACCTTTATCATATTGTCTTTATTAAACTCTTCGTTTTCCTTTTTGTTCTTATCAATATAATCTTCTCCCTGTGCTGGTCTATACATCATATTCTTATCAATATAAATAGTATCTCCAACTTTTAAATTAGTAATTGAACCATTATAGTATTTTTTATTTACAGATAACATACTATTCTTTACTATGACAACACCATTTTCCTCAGCCATATTTGAAGTGTCCGCTTTACCGGATTTAATATAGCTTTTAATGCTTCTAATCTTGTCCTCATCATAAATATCAAACAATGTTGTTATAGAACTCATCTTTTTATTTTCAAAAGTCACATCACTATAAGTCTTAGGTGCATTCTTGACTAAGTAATCATTTCTCTTTTCATTTGGAATCAACATACTGGAAGAATAAGTTCCATAGGATACGTATTGTTTATCTACAAGTTTACTTTGCTTTACTTTGTTTATAATATTTTCTTTAAGGGAGCTTGTTCCATTTTTATCAATCACACCAATTAATTCAAAATTCATTTTTACATCTTCAGACTGTGAACCTGTAAAAATTGTCATCATATTTATAAAAGATGAAAAGAATATAAAAAGTGTTATACTTATTACCATTGAAAAAACAGTAACTCTGAATTTTTTCTTATTTCTCTTTATATTTTTAAATGCCATTAAACTTTCAATGTTCAAAAATCTTTTTAAAATATTTCCCCTCTTTTTGCTTATCTTTTCCTTTGATATAGATGTCCTGCTGCTTATAGCAACTAAAGGTGATACCTTTGATGCAGCTCTTGCTGGAATAAATGCAGATAAATATATTGAAAGCACTCCAACTAATGCACTTATAATAAGCACATAGTAAGGAATTACTATTTTTAAATTGTTAAACGCTGTATCTGACATTATACTAAATATCTTGCTCACTACAAACATTGCAAATATTCCAGACAAAAGCCCAAGTGGAATTCCTATTGCACTTATTATAGATGCTTCCCTCAAAACTATTTTTCTAATCTGTGCTGGTGTCGCTCCAACAGCTCTCAAAAGTCCAAATTGCTTCATTCTCTCAATTACACTTATCTGAAAAGAATTATATATGACAGCTATAGTTGCTATTACAATTATACCTATTATTACACCTGCTATACCATACAATTGTTTATTTAAATCATTACTGCCTTCACCTGAATAGTCCAATAAATCTTTATTTAAAATACAGTTGTCTTTAAATTTATTACTTAATTCTGATACGGTATTTGATATTCCTGCCTTTTTGTATATGCTCACATATACTGCAGATTTTTCTATATTAAATATAGTAGAATAAGTCATACCTAAAGCTGTACCGTTGTATTGAGTTTCAGCCTGATTTTGAATAATTCCCGTTATTTTGAATTTTTTTTCTTCTCCTTGATCTGTCTTAAATTTTATAGTATCTCCTATTTTAGTGTCACCCTTCATATAACTAAATGCCCAGTTTTCAACTGCTATTTCTCCTTCTTTTTCAGGAAGTCTTCCCTTTACTGCATTATAGCTTTTAGGTAAAAATTCTAAAGCAGATTTATTGTATTTATTAATTTCAATCTTTTTTCCATCTTTTAAATTACTTTCAAACCACTTTTCTTGAATACCTACTTTTTCAATTTTAGGATTAGCTTTTAACTGGTTGTAATCATCTGCAGTCATTTTTTGAATCTTAACGTGATAACTTCCATTTTGCTTTATAGCATTTTCAACAAAGGAATTTTGCAGACTTTTAATAAATAATCCTACTGTCGTAATCAATGCCACAGAAAGTATTACTCCTAAAATAGTGAGCATTGTCCTCTTTTTATTGTGTTTTAAATATTTATTTGTTATTTCCTTGTAACTATTCATCTTATATCACCTCCCTACTTTAAATTGATTTATCCGATTTTATTTCTCCATCAACTATAGTAATAACCCTATCTGCTTGTTCTGCTACATTTATATCATGGGTTATGATAATTAAAGTTTGGTTATATTTTTTTGATGATAACTTTAAAAGTTCTATTACTTCTTTACTATTTTTGCTGTCTAAATTTCCAGTTGGTTCATCTGCAAGTATGAGCGCTGGTTTATTTATAAGAGCCCTCCCAATTGATACTCTCTGCTGCTGGCCTCCTGATAACTCGGATGGAAGGTGAGTTACTCTATCTTTTAATCCAAGCATACTTATTACTTCATCTAAGTAACCTTTATCTGCTTTCTCCCTATCCAAAAGTGATGGAAGAGATATATTTTCTTCTACATTTAAAACTGGTATGAGATTAAAAAATTGAAATACAAACCCAATATTTCTTCTCCTAAATATAGCTAACTTCTCTTCATTTAACTTATATATATCTTCATTATCCACATATACTTTTCCCGATGTTGGCCTATCAAGTCCTCCCAGCATATGTAGAAGTGTACTTTTCCCAGAACCAGATGCCCCTATTATTGCTACAAATTCACCTCTTCTCACAGTAAATGATACATTCTTTAGGGCTTCAACTTTATTTTCTCCCTTGCCATAAGTCTTTGATAAATTTTCAACTTTTAATATTTCATCCATATTATTATTCCCCTCTATATTCTAATTTACTTTAAATAGCTAACTAAAAAGTTTTTTATTATGTTTTCTTAATTTATTATATTTTTTTAAGTAAGCTATAACAATAACTAGATGCTTACAATTAAAATGTGTAATCTTACATTTCTGTAATATACAATTTTGCAATTTAAACTCATATAATAAAATCTAAATATTTTTGTAATCCTAAAAAATCCATTACAGTTTTACAAATACTAAAAAAGGACTTCTATAACATAACTATTATAGAAATCCCTTCTCTTATTTTTATATAGCTCTTTTAAATCCTTTCCCCATTATTTCAGAAGCATCAGATATACTTATAAAAGCTTTTTTATCACAAGAATTAACAATTCTTTTTAATTCAGGTAATTGAGATAAAGGAATTATACAAAAGAGTATCTTTTTTTGTTTTTCCGTATAGGCACCTTCTCCATAGAGCATTGTTACTCCACGGTTAAGGTCTTCAAGTATATGTTTAGTAACATCTCTTTCTTTATCAGTAATGATGATTACCGATTTAGATTTATATAACCCTTGTACTACTTTGTCAAGTACAGCAGATGTTAAATACATGGCTATTAGCGTATAAAGAGCATTGGATATTCCAAATATAAAAGCACTAATGGAAACTATAATAAGATTTATACCAAAAGATATTTTTCCTATATCAAAATTAGAATACTTTTTTCTAATGAGCATGGATATTATGTCCAAACCACCTGTAGACCCATGATATGAAAACACAATACCAAATCCTATTCCATTTAAAACTCCCCCATAAATACAATAAAGTAAATTATCATTAATATGTAATATGTTTGATATAGGTTGTGTAAGGATTAAGCCTATGGAAAATGTTAACATGCCTATTAATGAATAGATAGTAAACCTCTTATTTAATTTTACTATGCTTAATATAAATAGAGGAATATTTAATATAAGTACAACATATCCTGCTTGTATTTTAAATAAATATTGTACTATTAAAGCTATTCCAGTAACACCACCGCTTAATAAGTGAGCATGAGTTAAAAACATGTTGATACTAATACATCCTAAAAAACTTCCCAGAATAATAAGCACTACATTTATAATATCATCTTTTTTTATAAATTTCATATTTTTATAATGCACCCCTTCTTGATTGGTATATTTATTATAATAGTTTCTTTCCGCCTATCCATCCTATAAACTATTCATATATTACCTTTCTCTCTATACTTTTAAAAGAGTTTTGAATTTTTCCAAAACTCTTAGCATAAACTAAGTATTAAGTAATAAATTAACCTTCACCTCCATAATCAATCTCAATAGTATACTATTAGTCGGTATTAGTTAAACTTTCCATTACCACTTTCTAAAATATAGCTTGCATCATCTCTTAGCATAATGACCAAGTTAGGTTTATATTCTTTAATATATTGATAAAGACTTTTTTTGTGATAGTATCTTAAATCTAAAGATCTAGTCTCATTAAAATTAAGATATAATAGGGTTTCTACTGCATTAGTATAGGAATCTCCAAAAATCAATACATTATCTAAATATTTTCTATTAGTTTTTATGATGGTTTCAGGCTTGTCCCCTCCCATATAAACTTCGTAACTAACAGCTTCTTCTAAGTTTTGGGGAACATAATTTATAGTATTGTCTAATTTTCCATTATCAAACTTTTCATAACTTACGGGTTTTTTAGGATATCCTATTTTAACCTTATCATTGTTTGGAAATAATCCATATAATTGTCTATTTCTTGATCCAATAAACTTATTATTAAGTGTACTTACATTAAAGTCATCATATTTTAATGCATTAAGAGTTCTTATATTCCCTTGTTTTAAAGCCTTATTTATTATAGTTTGATAAACCATCAAGGCACCATCAAAATTACAATGATGATCTGTTTTAAAATAAATATCATCTTTACCAGACTGGCTAAATATTTTGTATACATCTATATTTTTTACATTATTTTCATCTAACTTGGAAAACATAAACTTATCTCTAAAGGAAAGCATATCATAGAAATTATAAAAATACTTAGGATACTTGGTCTTACAATATGATACTTGGTTCGGGACTCCAACAAAATAAAAATCACCACCATAAGTTTTAATATAATTTTTCAGGTTTGTAATGTTGTCTACTGCTTTTAAAATACTATCCTTTTCCTTTTTTTGTTCATCTTTGTTGAATCTATAGTTATCAAAAGGATACGGACTATATGCTAACAAGTATCCATCTTTACCTACAACGACATCATTTATTTTTTTCTTCTTTAAAACATTCATATTTATTTTAGTATAATATTTTATAAAAGTATCCCTATCTGGTATTTGATCATTTACATAGCTATCAAATTCTTTGAAATACTCACCATTTAAAATTTTTTCTATGTTCATTTTAGGCTTTTGTGCTAACTTTCTATTTTCGATATTAGAAATATCTTTTTGCTGGGATACACAAAATATTGTGCTTATTATGAATATAATAGATAGAAAGCCTAACATATAAATCCCGTTTCGTAGTTTGCTCATAGTTAACAATCACTCCCTTTAAGCCTATTCACTAAAACCTGAAATATATAAATGGATTAAAAGTTGAATTTGTTAGATAGATTATAGCAATAACAAATAAAGCTATATCAATTATCGGCTTAGTAAAATTAATAAGCAAATACTGCAAAGGTCTGCACTTTAAAGTAATTATAACTCTTTTAACAGCAATTCCTATAGGCATTGAAAAAATAATGGCCATCAAAAATTCAAATTTATATTCTGTTATATAAAACAGGGCTTCATTAGAAACTAAAGTAGTTGCTCCAATAGCAAACATGTTTTTAATATATTTAGCAGCATAATAAATATCAGGTGATCTAAAGATAACCCATCCAATTATTACAAAAAACATAGTATAAATATGTTGAATTGGACTCCAAAGTTTTTCAATATTCCTTCTTAATATATATTTTTCTAATGTAAGTAATACACCAAAGTATAGTCCCCAAATTATGAAAGTCCAGCTAGCTCCATGCCATAATCCTGTTAGAAACCATACCGTAAAAATGTTTCTAAAGCACTTGAAGGTATTAACGCGGTTACCACCCATTGGAATATACACATAATCTCTAAACCAAGTGCCAAGAGAAATGTGCCATCTCCTCCAAAATTCAGTTATAGATGCAGATATATATGGATAATTAAAATTTTCTAAAAAACTAAAGCCAAACATACTTGCTAAGCCAATTGCCATATCAGAATAACCGGAAAAGTCAAAGTAAATTTGTAAAGTATATGCAACTGCGCCAATCCAACAGGATAAAACGGATAAAGTATCTACCTTCATATTAAATATTTGATCTGCTATTAATCCCATAGAATTAGCTAATAACAATTTTTTGGTTAAACCTATAATGAATCTTTGGATACCTGCAGCAAATTTATCAATAGTTTCTTTTCGGTCATACAGCTGGGTAGCTACTGTTTCATATCTTACAATAGGTCCTGCAACTAATTGAGGGAAAAAAGAAATATAGAG
>DAIMMR010000149.1:0-8515 GCA_036720575.1 Clostridium sp. | reverse complement strand
TATGGATATATCATTTATTCAATCTTATTCCTGTAAATATGTTTTATCTTACTAATATAACTGATGTATTTTCAATAAACTTGTTTGGATTAGTAGTTCAACCTTATGAAATTATCCTAGCTTTTGCTATTATATCAAGCATGGTATTGCTGCCATTTGCGTATCGAAATTTCAAAAGTCATAATTAGAGTTGGAAGGTGGATGGATATTCATATATTAAAAAATTTGAAGAAATGAAGGAATATTTACTTGGAAAGAAAGAGAAAATATTTGATGGGTACTAGTTTAGTAATGTTATTGATTGGTATCGAATTTGTTTGGTATGCCACAAACACCCCACAGCTCTCGTTTCCGTGGGGTTATACACTTACATACTTAATTTATTTGGTTATTATGATAGGATGTTTCATAATAGCACGCCAAATAAAATAGAAATCATTTTAGTGTGTATTAGAGTTTTATCATATAATGGGATAAAAATGAACAATAATTATAAATAGGAATTTAACTAAATTATTAATACACAGGGGGTATTTATGGATTCGTGGCAAGTATTAATTTCTTTCATTTTTCCAATTACATCAGTGCTATTGATGTTTTTTCTAAAGAGAAAAATACTATGGATTTCTCCGATTATCTCAACAGGACTATCAATAATATATAGCCTATTGGTTATCCATAATCTATTAACCGTCCCTGAAAGTTCTATATTTTGGAAAATATCAATACCTATGCAATTAGTTGTTGTTATTTTCTTTACTGCAATAGCTTATATAATTTCTTGGTTATAAAAAAAACGCGCATTAAGAAACAAATAAAATTGAAGTGAAGATTGTTTATACTTGATGGAGGATATAAGAGTGAAAAACATTGTATATTATATACACGCAATTCATCTAATTTATATGGGAACCCAAGAAACAGGACAAATTATCAATGAAATGCCAATAGGTATTATTGTCTTTATTTTTTATATTATTTGTGGCAGCTTTATTTTCTATAAGAATAAGAAAATAAATGACATGACCCATTAAGTATATACACCCGCTGGTAAATTCCAATTTGATATAATAAAAAAATGAGAACGTCAGCATAGTCTAAAATGCACTGAGATATAAAAGTCTTCAAGGAAGGCTGCGGAACAATTCAGGTAGAAGGCGGAGATAATGGGGGCGGAAGTGAAAATCTAATAACTGCCAGGGATCTTGTACGCAGGCTGACACCATTGGAGTGTGAAATGCTTCAAGGCTTTCCTGACGGGTGGACTAAAATAGAAAAGTCATCAGACAGCAGAAGATATAAGGCACTTGGCAATAGTGTAGCAATTCCTTGTGTAGATTTTATTATGCGGGGGATTGCTTATTTTATGAGAAAATTTAAGGAAGAGGGGGAGGAATAAACAGTGTATATGTATCCGGATAATTTAAAGGCTAAGGCAACATTATGGCTGTGGGAACTGAAAGATATAGGAATCATCGGAATAGGGCTTCTAATTTCTGTATTTGTATTAGCACAGACCGGACTTATGCCTCCGGTTGTAATAACAGCGGCATATGCCTTTTTAACAATACAATTTGAAGGCACAAGCATACTGAATTTTATTTGTTATGCCTGTGCATTTTTTCTTTTAAAGCAGCAGATGTTTGAGTGGAGGTCATAAAATGAGCAGAAAACAAGGGGAAAAAGAAAGGCAGAAACAGTCAACCAGAGAACTGATTGGAATTGATGAAATTACAGACTACAGTCTCAAAACTCCATATGGAGAGCTGGTATATTTTATCATTCATCTAACCAATATATCTGTATTGTCCGAATCAAGTGTAAGTGCGGGGATTTATGCACTTATGACAGTACTAAAAGGAATTGCTGAAATCGAAATGCTATGTCTTAATTCAAAGGAAAACTTTGATGATAATAAGCAATATCTAAAGAAAAGAATTGAGATTGAGCAAAATCCTAGCAATTGAGTATGATTATGTCACATCCCTCCGGGAAGAAGTAGATAAGTGCTTAATCGAGCACTTACCCGATAGAAAAAAACGAGCTCTGGATATTGGATGCGGAGGTGGAAATAACAGCATTTTTTTATCTGAACTTTTTCAATCCGTAATTGGTATAGATATATCGGATTCATTTCTAAAAATTGCCCAAAGAAAGGTAGATGAAAAGAGGATATCTAACATTTAGTTTCTTAACTGTGATGCAGAAACAATGGATTTTACTGGTTCTTTTGATCTTATTTATAGCCACACCACTTTTCATCATCTTAATGTTCCGCATGTATTGGAGAAATGTAAAAACATGCTCGCACCTGGCGGTGTACTCTATATTATAGATAATGTATCAAAAAGACCGACCCCTCCTACATTGACGTACATAATTGGTGCAATTATGGAATATCAAGGAAACCATCAGCGATATGGAAGTCAAGATGCAAAACGTATCTTCCGACATAGTGTCTCTTCAAACTGGCTGGCACATTTGTCTTCTGACAGATACTTGTCCGAAGCTGACTACCATAGTGTTTACGGTAGCATATTACATGGTTGCGAGTTAATATATGGTGGCTGGAATATGAAAGTTATATGGAAAAACTACAAATCTTATTGATATAGGCGTCTACAAATTCTAAGTTGCTGGATAGATAAATCGTAATTTAATGTGCAAATAGTTCATAGAATCAGCAAGAAAAATAGCGAATAGCAACAGGTAGTTGCTTGTTTCTAGGAGTAAAAGAAGCTATAATAATTCCTGAGGAGGGAATTGATGTTATGAAAACAAGTGAAATATTAAAGAGTATCAGGATAAAAAATAATTTAACACAGGATGAGATGGCAGAAAGACTCCTTGTTACACGTCAAGCGATCTCTAGATGGGAAACTGGCGAAACTGAACCAAATATTGAGTCATTAAAACTTCTTTCAACAAATTTTAATATTTCTATTAATACAATACTTGGAAGCCCGCAAAAACTCTTTTGTCAATGTTGTGGGATGCCATTAGATGCTGACAATATGATTAGTCGTGAAATAGATAATAGCTTTAATGAGGAATACTGCAAGTGGTGTTATGTTGATGGGAACTTCACCTATAAAAATATCTCTGAATTAACAGACTTTCTAGTTTCTCATATGTCTAATGAGGATTTCACACCAGAACAGGCAAGAGAATATTTTAATCAACAGCTCCCAAAATTGAATCATTGGAAATAATAAATATATCCTTAGGGGGAAACGGTATGGCAAGGCCAACTACAAAGAACGATTTAATTACTGCTGCAAATAAGAATTTTAATATGTTACTAGAAGCCATTGAAGTATTGACTGAGAAGGAATTAGAAACAGAGTTTAATTTTATTGATGATGAAAAGAAGAAAGAGGCCCACTGGAAGCGTGATAAAAATCTTCGCGATGTGCTGATTCATCTTTACGAATGGCATCAGCTCTTAATAAATTGGGTAGATTTAAATATGAAAGGTAAGGGAAAGCCATTTTTACCTGAGCCTTATAACTGGAAAAGCTATGGTGAAATGAATATAGAGTTTTGGAAAAATCATCAAGATACGTGCCTTGAAGATTCTAAGACCATGTTAAGGGATAGCCACATGAAAGTAATGGAAATCATAACTTCTTTTACAAACGAAGAGCTATTTTCTAAGAATAGCTTTTCGTGGACAGGGACTACAACATTAGGTAGCTATTGTGTATCGGCTACAGCCAGTCACTATGATTGGGCTATAAAAAAACTTAAAGCACATATTAAAATTGTAAGTCTATCTAAATGATAAATTCCAATTTATAGGATATTTAGAGAGCAATCGTAAGAATAACTTTATATATTAGCTTATATGTTATAGAACCTTGCACTAATGTGTAAGGTTTTTTAATGACAAAAAAGAAAGAGAGATAAGAAAACATAATCGTAAAAAAGAAATTACCAATCACCGAAGATAAAAAGATCAAAACCTATATAGATATGATTGCACCGTCTATTATTAAATTTAACATTGACCACTTTATTTGGGAATACCTACAGATGCGTACCATAAGATGGATTACTTTATCAATTCACGTATTTATAAAGTCAAGAAGTGGATATAATTGTAAATTACAGATTGATAACAGAACGTAAATTCGGTATAATATATACGATAAAAAAATTCAGAATTAGATAGGAAGGTGATTTTATGTCAAAGCGACCTATTAAAGAGACTATTCATGCAAAAGGTGTAAATATTAGTATTTACACAGAAGATTTTCAAAATGAATATATTTCATTAACTGATATTGCTAAATACAAAAGTGATGAACCTAATGATGTTATTAAAAATTGGATGCGTAACAGAGATACAATAGAATTCTTAGGATTATGGGAAAGCCTACATAATTTAGATTTTAAACCCGTCGAATTCGACGGGTTTAGAAAAGAAGCAGGACTAAATTCATTTACAATGTCTCCTACAAAATGGATAATGTCAGTAAATGCAATTGGCATTGTTTCAAAAGCAGGGAGATATGGTGGAACATTTGCACATTCTGATATTGCATTTGAATTTGCTTCCTGGATATCTGCAGAATTTAAACTTTACATAATTAAAGACTATAAAAGATTAAAAAGCGATGAAAGTAGTAGACTTTCTTTAAATTGGAATCTTAACCGTGAAATTTCTAAATTAAATTACAGAATTCATACAGACGCTATTAAGGAAAATCTAATTCCGCCAGAGTTAACATCCTATCAAATTTATTTAACTTATGCTAGTGAAGCAGATGTTCTTAATGTTGCACTTTTGGAATAACGGCTAAACAATGGAGGGGCAAATATCCTAATAAAAAGGGAAATATTAGAGATTATGCAACTTTAAATCAGCTATTAGTTTTAGCTAATATGGAAAGTTATAATTCAATATTAATTGAGCAAGGAAAAAAGCAATCAGAAAGACTCCAACTTTTGAATAGGTTTGCAGTTCGTCAGATAGAAGCAATAGAGAAAATTAATACAGATACTATTAAGAAACTTGAAGAAAAATAGAATATGAAACATTGAAAAAACAGCTAACATTAAAGAATTATGATGTTTAAATCTATTAATAGGTGGTTGAACTATTATGAAATTATGGACTATACAACACTATCAAGCTTATAATGAATTGATAGGAACTGGGGCTTTAAGAGCAGATGAAGATTATTGTTATAAGGATTTTCGTTTAGCATATGACTGGATGGCATGGAAAATGAAACATAACGGTCTTTTGCCATCTGCAGGTGTCAATTATCCCATTTGGGCATGGTACAAATGGAAAGGAAAGCATAAAAGACGTGATATAAGAGAAGAAGGATATGCAGAAAGAGGTGAAAATATAGTTCAATTAACCATAGAAGTCAATGATAAAGATGTATTACTTTCGGATTTTGACCTTTTTCATTATGTTTTAAATTATTGGTATTTGCCTTAAATTATTGGTATTTGCCTATAGATTTAGAGGATGATGAAGATTTTGAAAGGGAATATATGGATCCTGGTTTTAAGTGGAAGGATTTACAAGATTTTAGGACGATTTTAGAGCAAAAAAAGAGCAAAAAAACACCGTTTTTTGACCCATGTTTTTGGAGTGATTTATAGATAACATTCAATAAAAACCTCTTAATTGAAGAATAAAACGAGAAAAGTAGGGTTGGAGATATTTAACGATTTGAATGAAAGGGGAATACCATGGAAAAGAAACTTACTCCTGAATTAAAACTATACAAAGAAGAATTTGATTTTCTTCATAAAAAGATTGGCGAATTAGAATGGGAAATTGCTACAATATTTTATGGGCAAAAAGCTGTTACTAGATCAGAAATTGAGACATTAGAAGATCGTCTTGAAAATTATAGAGTTAATATAGGAATGTTAGTAGAGAAGATCAGAAATGAAGTAACAGAAGCTAACAAATCCAAATAGCGTGACAAATTCATTTACCGAAAGGAGGTAACATAAATGAACAAAACACTTATTGTTTATTATTCGCTTTTTCAAAACACGGCGAATTTAGCATTAGAAATAGCAATTCAAACTGGCGGAACTATAAGAGAATTAATTCCTGATAAGAATTATTCCTTTGATTATAATACTGCTGCTAAAGAAGTAAGAAATCAGATTTCTCGAGGATTCTGCCCTAAGCTGATATCTGGAAGTGAGCCAATAGATGATTATCAAACAATATTTATAGGATCTCCTAACTGGTTTAAAACATTAGCCCCACCAGTTATGAGTTTTCTTAAACAACATAATTTTGAAGGTAAAACAGTAATTCCCTTTTGTACTCATGGAGGCGGTGGATTTGGGAAAATTGAAAATGATATAGCTGAAGAGTGCTCAAAATCCATAATTCTACCTGGTATTGTTGTAAACGGTACGGTTACATCGGAAGAGGTTACAAATTGGCTTGGGACAATTGGATATGAATTAAAATAGATTTGCTAATTAAAGCGTAAGGAATAAGTAAATGTCGTTCGATATACTCCCTTTACTTATATTATACCAAAACTTATATATTATTTATAGACTACTTTTTTTATAATTAACACACTATAATGATATGTATAAATCTAAAAATATAAGAGGTGGATCAGTATGGATAACAAACATGATGTTTTAGATAATGGGCCTTTCTTTCATGCACTAAATCAGAATTTAAAATTGGAGATTTATTAAAACCGCAGCACTTATCAAATTACCAAGATAAAAAATCCAACTATATATATTTTACCGTAACATTAAATGCAGCTAAATGGGGCGCTGAATTGGCAATGTCTAAATCAAAGGAAAGAATTTATATTGTAGAACCATTAGGTGATTTTTCTGTGTATACAGGCAAAAGTTTGAGGGATTCATTTATGAGAGTAACAAAGGGAAAACTATATTTTTCTTACAAGATGAAAAACAGGCTATTGAAAAGTTGGGTTTAGTGTAACCTCATTGTTATAACCAGGTAAGGCGGAGAAAGTGTAGGCGGTTATAAAGCACTTTGCTGAAGATTTCAGAAATTAATCTTGTAATATTTTTATTTTTATGCTATGGTATTTGTATATTTTGATTAAGGAGGACATATATCTATGTATTCAGTACGTTTAAGATAAGTAGGCAATAAAAAAAGTGGTGAAAACTTCCGTGATTACGGGCTTTTTGTTGTGCTTATTTTACGTATTATGACATGGATAGGGGTGAAGTGTAGCTGTTTGAAGCTATACGTTTTTTTTCTATGTCTTTTTAACGTTGATATGCAGACTAAAGATCCCATTGCGGATTTTAGCCTGCATTTTTTATTGCCTAAAATTAGTGTAAAATCAACAATAAAAATGCAAGGAGAAATTTGATATGACAAAAGAAACTTTAAAATGGAAACGAGATTTTTTTACTATATGGACAGGACAGGCGATTTCACTTTTTACTAGTGCCATCTTACAAATGGCTATAATTTTTTACCTTACTGAAAAGACAGGATCAGCCATGGTACTGTCAATTGCTTCATTAGTAGGGTTTTTGCCTTATGCAGTCTTTGGTCCTATGATAGGTGTGTTAGTGGATCGTTATGATAGAAAAAAGATAATGATTGGTGCTGATTTAATTATTGCTGCAGCTGGAGCAGTACTGGCTATTATTGCATTGTATATGGAACTGCCAGTTTGGATGGTTATGATAGTATTATTTATTCGTAGTATTGGAACGGCTTTTCATTCACCAGCATTAAGTGCAGTTACCCCTCTTTTAGTACCAGAAGATCAACTAACCAGATGTGCAGGTTACAGCCAATCCTTGCAGTCTATAAGCTATATTCTTAGTCCTGCTGCTGCGGCATTTTTATATTCAGTTTGGAAATTAAATGCCATTATAGCGATTGATGTGCTGGGAGCTGTGATTGCATGTATTACGGTAGCACTTGTACGTATTCCCAAGCTTAGTTTAGAGGAACAAAGTTTGGAACGGAATTTTATGAAAGAGATGAAAGAAGGACTTGTTGTTTTAAAAGAAAACAAAGGATTATTTGCCTTGCTACTTATAGGCACACTATATATGTTTTTTTATATGCCAATCAATGCACTTTATCCTTTAATCAGCATGGAATATTTTGCGGGAACACCGATGCATATCTCTATTACTGAAATTGCTTATGCCTCTGGTATGCTGGCAGGTGGGGTGTTATTAGGACTATTAGGTAGTTTTAAAAAGCGAATAGTATTAATAACTGCATCTATTTTTATGATGGGAGCTAGTTTGACCATTTCGGGATTACTTCCAACGAGTGGATTTGTGATATTTGTAGTCTGCTGTGCAATTATGGGATTTTCAGTTCCGTTTTACAGTGGTGTTCAAACGGCTCTTTTTCAAGAAAAAATTAAACCTGAATATTTAGGACGTGTATTTTCTCTTACAGGAAGCATTATGTCACTGGCTATGCCCGTCGGGTTAATTTTATCAGGAATATTTGCTGATAGAATAGGTGTGAATAATTGGTTTTTAATATCGGGAA
>DAIMMR010000148.1:0-8556 GCA_036720575.1 Clostridium sp. | reverse complement strand
CTATTACATCAAATTCTTTTATTTTTTCTTTTAATTCATCTTCTTCAAAATGTTTGTCTACAACTTCATAGCCATCTTCTATTAATTTATTTAAAGCTTCTTTTTCCATTCCATCACTAACTAATATTTTTATCATTTCCCTAGCCCCCTTAAAACTTATAATCCTAATATGTCATTAATATTTTCCAAAAGTTCTTTTATATCATCAAGAGTACAATCAGCCATATGAGCTATTCTAAATGCTTTTCCTTTTAATTTTCCGTATCCATTTGATATCTGGAATCCTCTTTCACCCAACTTTTTATTAAGTTCTGCTACATCTATATCTCTAGTATTCTTTATATTAGTAAGAGTATTTGAAAGATATCTTTCATCTGCAAATAATTCAAAATACTTTTTAGCCCATTCTCTCACATATTTAGCCATTTCCAAATGTCTATTATATCTATTTTCAAGCCCCTCTTCTAAGATTCTATCCAATTGATAATCCATTGCAAACATATGTGAAAGGGATGGAGTAGATGGATATTGATAATCTTTCTTTTGTATATAATTGTATATTGAAAGTAAATCCAAATAATATCCTCTAAACTTTACATGTTTTGCTCTTTCTACTGCTTTTTTTGAAAAAGAGCATATAGCCATTCCTGGAGGAAGTCCTAAAGCTTTCTGGCTCGATGTCAAACATATGTCGATGCCAAGCTTATCTACTTCTATTTTAGTACCTCCCATGGAACTAACTGTATCTACGCACCATACTATATCTGGATATTTTTTTACTACTTCTGCTATTTCTTCTATTGGATTCATAACTCCTGTAGAAGTTTCATTATGAGTTATACAAAGTGAATCATATTTACCTGTAGCTAAAGCTTTGTCTATTTCATTGACATCTACTGCCTTGCCCCATTCTACTTCATATAAATCTGCTGGTACATTGTTACACTCTGCAATTTGGTGCCATCTTTTTCCGAAAGCTCCTATTGAAAAAACTGCTGCCCTCTTAGCTGTACTACATCTTATAGCACCTTCTAGAAGTCCTGTTCCAGATGATGTTGAAAGTAGGATTTCTTCCTTTGTATGAAATACTTTTCTCATTTTGTCACTAATATCTCTTTGAAGCTTAGAAGCCTCTTTACTCCTATGTCCTATCATAGGAGTAGCCATTTTCTCTAGTACATCTTTTCTAACTTCTACTGGTCCAGGAATAAATAATTTCTTATGCATTTTTTTGCCTCCAAATAAATTTATTTAATTAATAATCTAATGTTATTTAACAGTTTAAAGTTATACACTGATAAAGCACATGTTGTAAAAAATAAAAGCCAACCAAATCCCTTTAGGGACGATTGCCTCGCGTTGCCACCCTTGTTGGTTATAATAATATAACCCCCTCATTAAAATAACGGTTCTTCCGTATTATTCATCATAATAATTCTCCAAGGTGGATTCACAAAAGCATCGGTATCAGTTTACACCTTCCACTGACTCTCTATTACCTAACTTACGCTACTATTCTCTTCATAGAATAATATTAAATTTGAAACACTATTAGCAAAATATTTAACACATGAGAATTTACTACAAATAAAAAGAACCAATCAAATCCCACATAGGGACGATTGGTTCGCGTTGCCACCCTTATTAGTTATATAACATAACTCTCTCATTAAAATAACGGTTTTTCCGTATTATTCATCATAATAATTCTCTGAGGTGGATTCACAAAAGCATCGGTATCAGTTTACACCTTCCACTGACTCTCTATTGCCTAACTTATGTTACTATTCTCTTCATAGAATAATATCAAATTTGCTAACGTTTGTCTTTCATTGGTATTATTATATAGTTTATATTTTTATATGTCAATACATATTTTAAAATTAAAAATAATTTTTTAATAACTATGTTTGATCTAAACTGGTTAAAACTTTGTCATAAAGATCCTTAATACATATGCCATTTTGCAAGTTTCTGCAATTAGTACAGCTTTTAGTGTCAGATTTTCCTATGCCACAATTAAATGAAATATCCCTTTTTTCATACCCTGGGCAAGAATTAGCAACACCTACCATTTGCCCTATACTTCCCATTTTAGCTGCCCCTTTCACTGTTAAATTTAATTCATACTTATCACTTGTTCAATTTTGTAAAGCAAATCTTTAGTGCATTTGTTATTTACAAAATTCACACAATTACTGCAACTTCCTGAGATATAGCTTACCTGTAATCCCAGAATACTATTTTTAGATTCATATTCCTTACAATTTTCTGCAACAATTCTTTTATCTTGGGCTGAAATCATAAAACTCACTCCTGAAAAATATTGTATCTTTATTATCCCCAATCTAAAAAATTTAATTCTAAAATAGCCTCCAACATTAAAATTGTTAGAAGCTATTTGTGTAATCCAAGGTTAAAAATTTATTTATTCAGATCTAATACCTGTATAATATTTTTTTGAGTTTGATCTATTTTTTTACCTCTATATCTTATTGCATTTATTGGACATATATATATACATCTCAGACATAAAATACATTTGCTATGAAAAACTGCATGTCCATTTTCAAATGTTATATTACCTTGAGGACAGTTTCTAAGGCATAATCCACATTTAATACAATCTTTAGTTGATGATATATTCCTAGATAATTTAGGTACCCTACCTTTAAATACGTTGTGCAGTGCTTTACTAAATTGAAGCCTTATTAAAGAATTAGATTCTTTTATAATCCTCCCCTTTATAAAACTTTCTACTATATTTGTAATCTTTTTATCAACAGAAATAAGCAAGTTTTCTATTTCACTTTCATTATATTTTTTACCTATAAAGAAGTAAAAATTATTAGGCATTTTTATGCTAATCTGTATAGATGGTACGTATCCTTTCTTTTTTAAACATCCTGCAACAAAGCAAGAAGCTGAAGATGATGAAGCACCTTGTGTAGAATATACTATAACCCTTATATTTTCTTTTGTATTATTCAGCCTGTTTAAAAAATTCGTTACAATTTTTGGTGGTAATTTCCAATGTACAGGAAAACCAATGATTATAAAATCATATTTTTTTATTTTTCTCTCTTCTACAGCTTGAATATATGCTAAATCTATATCTACGTTATAAAACTGAAATTTTTCCTTAAATCTATCCGCCACCCACTTGGTATTTCCCGTACCACTAAAATAATATAAAATACCCTTCATACTAATTTAATCTTTTATTTTTAAATAATTAAAATAAAAGTAGTTACTCCTCTCCCTATAATATACTGTAAATATTTATTCTGGTCTTCTATTTTTATATTTTTTCCTATGTTCAATCATAATTTGTCTTAAAACTTCAGCAGAAGTAGGAGGCGTAAAAGCTATAGCATTAGCTCCTGCAAGTATAGTTTCTTTTATATTTTTCTCTGTAGGTCCTCCTGTAGCTATTATTGGAAAATTAGGATACTGACTTCTAACTTTTTTAACTATTTTAGTAGTTTCCTCAGCTCCAGATACATTTATTATAGTAGCTCCCGCTTCTATTCTCTTTTGTACATCCTCGTATTCAGATACTATAGTTACTATTATTGGTATGTCTATGCTATCTCTCATTTGTTCTATAACTTCATTAGATGTAGGACTATTTACAACAACTCCCATGGCACCGTTAAATTCCGCATCTAATGCTAAATTTAAAATTCTTTTGGCTGTTGAAATTCCACTTCCAACCCCACAAAAAACAGGTATATCTGCAGACAAAATAATTGCGTGTGTTATAAGAGGCTGCGGTGTAAACGGATATACAGCAATAACTGCATCTGCATCAGTATTTTTTATAATAGCTACATCCGTAGTGAATAAAAAAGACTTTAACCTTTTTCCAAATATTCTTATTCCACTTGCTTCTCTAATAACTTCAGGTACTCTAATCATATGCTTTCTTTCAATTCCATCTACTTGCGGTATATATTTAGCCATGTTTTCCCCTCCTTGTATTTAACTATCTGTTTGACAATTGTTATTATCACATCTATAGGCTTTTTCTCCAGTATACCCTAATTCCTTTAAAACCTTTCTAACTATTCTCTTTCCAATTTCATCCTCTTTCATTTCACATAGTGCATCTTCTATATATTCCCAATTTACCCATTCCACTTCCGCAGATTTTTTTATATTTCCACCATCATACTTCGCCATAAAAGTAAGCATTATTATTTCCTTATTATTATTTTTTACATATTCACTTCCTAAATATTTTAAATCCTTTACCTTAAGTCCCGCTTCTTCAAATACTTCTCTATGCACAGTTTCCTCTACTGTTTCTCCATTTGTAACATATCCGGACAATAAAACCTTAGAATCTTTAAATATATAACTTTGTTTTAATAACAATATTTTATTTTCCTTTATTACCGCCACTATTACACAAGGTCTTGGAGTATCAAAATACATTATATCATCTTTAGGACAATAAGGTACTCCACCTTCATCCCAGCTGTATTTTTCTTCTAACTCTCCTCCACACATAGGACAATATTTAAATTTCATATACAACACTGCTTCATAAAGCAGCTACACCTCCTTAACCTGAGCAAATAAGATTTTCCAAAATTTATATATTAATTATACTATAAAATTAGGGGATACATTATAAAATATATATTAAAATAATATTTTTTTATTTATCCGATGACTACCTGCTCTAATACTCCCACGCACACAGCGAAAGCGACTATCACCAAATCAAAGATTTGGGATATCTGCTTTTCTCCAAGTGTACGTTGCGAGCAGCTACGTCCCTTGATAACGATTTCTCCTAAAGGATAACGCCTTCTAAGTGCTAAAAAGCATCAGGTGGAGTCAAAACTCCATCTGATGCCAAGAACTCTGTTTATAGGCATACTTTTATTTCATCTTTTAAGGTTATAAAATTTTCACCTACAAAACAATCATAGGCAAGAATTTTTACCCCTTCTTTATCAGCATACCTAAGATAATCTCCAAACTTTTTATCAATTTCATCGTAAGGTTTGAAACACTTAATACCTTCCATTTGAATTAAAAATAAAACTGCAGCCCCCATATTAGATTTTTTCACTTGCACTAATTCCAATAAATGTTTTCTTCCTCTTTCCGTAGGTGCATCCGGAAACCTGGCAACTCCATCTTCTTCAAAAGTAACTCCTTTTACTTCAAGATAATATTCCTTATTATCTTTATCCAATAACTTAAAATCAAACCTGCTGTTTCCGAAAGTTTTTTCCCGCTCTATGTTTTTACAATTTCTAAAATAACTTATTTTGCTCATTTTTAATGCTTCATCTACAATTTTATTTGGAATTTGAGAATCTATATTTATTAATCTTGTTCCTTTGTAGACAGCTATTAAATCATATTTTGTCTTTCTATTTGGGTTATTTTCCTCTCTTAAAATTACTGTCACTCCAGGTATGAGAATTTCCCTGCACCTTCCTGTATTAGGTACATGAATCATTAATTGCACATCATCTATATTTACATAGGCTTGAAATCTATTAGGCCTGCTAATAAACCTAGCCTTTACTATTTGTTTATCAAATATCAATACACCATCTCCAATAAAACCAAATTTATATAAAAAAAATTATTTATGTTAATCAAAATAAAACCACCCTTTTAAAAATAAAAAGTGGTTTATTAATAAAGATTTTAGAGAAATAGTTTAAATATTATAAGAAATATCACTCCTGGTATTCCAAAAAATCCTGCAATAAGTGCTGTAATTGCATTAATACCTATACTAAATGAAAAGTATTTTCCTATTAAATTCACTATAACTAGCAGTACTACACCAAGTACAGCATTTATAATAAGTTTAAATAAAATTTTTAAAGGCCATGAAAATACTTTTACTAACACATAAAGTCCTAATATGGCAATTAAAAAATATCCTATATACTGAAACATATCGCTTGTTAACATATTGCTTATTCCTCCTCATTTTTCTTATAGTAAAACATTTAAATAAAGAACTTAATATAAATACTATCTAATTTATATTCTAACAATTAAAAAAATATTAATAAAAGGAATAAGCTAAAAATTTTTGTTTAAGATGATTTTTTATTTTTCTTTAAATTAGGAAACATACTATTGTAATTCAAATCTATACCATTTTTCTTTACTTCATTTAATAAATACATATATTTTGATTTTGCTGCCTCTTCCATATATATAGCATAATCAACCAAGTGTGGATCTTTCACGGTATCAAAGTATATAGCACATCTTTCCAACTCTTCCCTAGCTTCATTTATATCATTTAATAATCTTTTTTGATTTTTTGTGTATTTCGAATTTTTTGCCAACAAATATTTGATTATATTATACTTGTTCATAAAATCAGAATCCTCCTAAATTATATGTTATTTTAATAATTGACATAAACTGGCGTCAATATACATTATTAAAGAATCCTGATTTAAACGCATTATAATTTACTTTATATCTCTACTCTACCTTCTAGTGCTTTTGACAGAGTGATTTCATCTGTATATTCTAAGTTTCCACCAACAGGAATACCATGGGCTATTCTAGTTACCTTCACTCCAAGGTGTTTCAATATTTTAGATATATACATAGCTGTAGCTTCTCCTTCTACATTTGGGTTAGTTGCAACTATGACTTCTTTTACATTGCCATTAATTCTTGTTATAAGTTCCTTAAGCTTTATATCATTAGGCCCTCTTCCTGCCATAGGTGATATATTGCCGTGCAGCACATGATAAACGCCATTGTACTCTTTAATTCTTTCCATAGCCATTATATCCTTAGGCTGCTCTACTACACATATTACGCTCTTATCTCTATTTGGATTTGAACATATAGCACAGGGATCTGAATCTGTAAAATTTCCACAAACAGAGCAGTATCTTATAGTACCTCTTGCATTAACTAAAGCTTTTGCAAACTCCTTTACTTCATCACCTGGTAAATTCAATATATAAATGGTAAGTCTTTGAGCTGTTTTATATCCTATTCCCGGTAATTTTGCAAACTCTTCTATTAATTTTTCAATAGCTGCAGGATAAAAATCCATAGTATCACCTCAATTTAAAACCCCATCAATAAGATGGGGTCCATAATATTAAAACATTCCTGGTATATTAAGTCCACCAGTTACTTTTTTCATTTCAGAAGCAGTCTCCTGTTCTGCATTCTTAAGTGCCTCATTACATGCAGCTAAAATTAGATCTTGAAGCATTTCTACATCTTCTGGATCTACAACTTCTGGTTTAATTTTTATATCTACTATTTCTTTTTTACCATTTACTAATACAGTAACTGCTCCACCGCCAGCAGTAGCAGAAAACTCTTTATTTTTAAGTTCTGATTGCATAGTCTCCATTTGTTTTTGAAGTTTCTGGGCTTGCTTCATTAAATTGTTCATATTTCCGCCGCCGCCAAAATTAGGTACTCCGCCTCTTGCCATAGTATATTTCCTCCTCAATTAACTAATTTATATTTAATTATACCATATTTTTATTAAATTTTATCTACGGTTATTTTACATTTATTCATCAAATATTTCTACTATATCCTCCCCAAAGGTATCCTTTAATAATTTCTCCTTGGATACAGATACATCCTCCACTTCGTCTTCTATAATGTATCTAATCATAACTTTTTCCTTCAACACTTCTGAAAAAACCTGTTCAACTATTTTTCTATTTTCATTCTTTTCCAGCCTCTGTTTATGGAAAGCATATTCTTTACCATACTCTATAGTTATTATGCCTTTTTCACATTTAACTACTTTTCCTGTAGTAAGTGCTGCAAATAAAACCATTTGATGCTTACTTTTAAGTGATTCAAGTATATCTTTCCAGCTTTTTTTAACTATGTCTAGTGTTATCTTTGAATATATATTTTCTTTATTTGCTGTCTGTAATTCATCATTTGATGAATTATTTTTTGTCTTATGTTCTTCAGTACTACTTTCTCTATAGGTATTTCCTATTTTTTTAGGTACAGTTTCTTTTTCCAACTTGGCATTAATCTTTTCATTTGATATTTTAATTTTTCCTTGCCTGAAGGCTTCTTCCAATCTATTTAATCTTGCAAGTATTACTTCCTTTGACGTATCATACTCTATTTTACACATCTTTATAGCTGAAAGTTCTAAATAAATTCTGCTTTGTTTAGTCCATTTAGATTGTTCCTGGGCATCTTGAAGTATTCTTATATCTCTCATTATTTCTTCTACACGTATTTTCTGTGCTTGGTCTTTTAAAAGATTTATATTTTCTTCTGACATATCAAGTACATCTTCTGGATTGTTAGACACCTTTACCATTAAAAGATTTCTTAGATGAATTATCATATCCTTAATAAAGTTAAATATATCTTTTCCACTTAGAACTATATCATCAATTACTCTCATAGAAGATTCCACGTTCTTTTCTATTATGCTGTCTGTAAGTTTTAATAAATTCTCATTAGTAACTAGACCTAACATGTTAACTACATCGTCATATTCAACTTTACCATTTCCCATAGATATTGCCTGATCCAATATACTAAGTGCAT
>DAIMMR010000147.1:0-8586 GCA_036720575.1 Clostridium sp. | reverse complement strand
CTTTGTATGAATTTTACATTTTATTGTATTATATATCATTTTTAATTGAATTTCAATAGTTTTTTATTGTTTTTCGATATAAAATTATTGTATTTTAATATACTTTTAATTATAGTATTTTGATAAAATATATATAAATATAATTATGTTATAATAGATGCAATATAAAATTATAATATAATTTACTAAGAGGAATGGAGAAATTTATTGGGGAAATATAATAGTACTTATAGGTTTTATGTGTGTATTGGATAGGTTGGTTAGATATGATAAACAAAAAAACATAAAAATTTTCAAGCATATAAATATAGTATACTTGTTTTTGTTTATATCATTTGTCACAATTATGTTATATGCTCTAACGGAATGACTTTCAAAAATATTAATAAGACAAGAGTTGTAAAGCAACTTGAAAAAAGGCTATGTAGATTACAACATAGGGTATCTCGCAAATACCTAAAAAATAAAGAAGGGAGTAAGTTTGTCAAAACAGGTAATATTATAAAAATCGAAAAGCAGACCATCATCAAAGACTTGTAGAAAGTGTGGACATATAAAGTCAAAACTTTCACTATCTGAAAGGACATATATCTGTGAGGAATGTGGTTGTGTTATAGATAGAGATTATAATGCAAGCATTAATCTATCAAGATATGGATTGGTAGGCTAATCACTTAAAGATACTACTAATATGTACCATTCGTTGTATGGGAATTTAAGCCCTCGAACTATTATATCAAACCAAAGTAGCTTTATAGCAAAATGGGATAGGCTTAACAGGGAATTAAACAAGCTTTATAGAGTTCTATAATGTTTTGGCAACGATAATCTAATAATGTTTAAACCATTTACTCATAATGAAATAGTTAGCAGGTCTCTTAATAGGTGCATTAAATACCATATGGAAAAAGGTATCCCAAGGCCTAAACGAAATCTTAACCGCAAAGAATTGGACAACTTAATAAAAGAAAACATCGATATTATAAAAATAGCAAAACCATTTATGGAAATACTTTATGATTTTTTAAGTGGATCAGGTTTCTCATTATATCTTACAGACAAAAATGGAATTGTATTAACTATCATAGGTGACAAAGATATATTAATAGAGCAAGCAAAAGCTGGAATAACAGAAGGTGCTGATATGAGTGAAAAAAGTGCAGGTACAAATGCAGCAGGAACTGCTCTTTTGGAAAATTTGTCAGTTCAACTTTCAGGCAAAGAACATTTTATAAATACTTTTCAGATTTATACCTGCTGTGCGTCTGTCATACATAACGAACAGGGAGATATAATTGGATGTCTAACTTTAACTGGAAAACGTCAATTGGCTCATCCACATACATTGGGTCTTGTTGTATCAGCAGTAAAATCCATTGAAAATCACTTAAAATTAAATAAGTCTCAAAATGAATTATTTAAAGCATACCAATACTTAAATAAAATCATGAATTCCATGGATTTTGGAATTTTTGCTGTAGATGATAGAGGAATAGTCAAGGCTATAAATAACAGTGCCTGTAGTCTCCTTGGCATAAACCAAAAAGATATTATAGATAAAAATGTTCATAAAGTTTTACATAACTGGCAGTATATACTTGATGAACTCAAATCAGGGAATGTATATACGGATAAGGAAATTTTATATTCGGATGAGAAGAAAAGGTTTAATTTAAATGTATATCCTATAAAAGATAAAAGTAATACTGTAACTGGTATGGTAGTTATATTTAAAGATATACAAAATGTATATAACTTGGTTAACAAATACACAAGCGGATCTGCTGCTTACACATTTGATGATATAATTGGTAACAGCGAAAAAATGATAAATTTAAAAGAACAGTTAAAAAATATATCTAACAGTCCTTCCACTGTATTAATTCAAGGTGAAAGTGGTACGGGGAAAGAACTTATTGCGCAGTCAATTCACAATGACAGCAATAGAAAAAACAAAAGTTTTATAGCAATAAACTGCGGTGCCATACCAAAGAATCTAATAGAAAGTGAATTATTTGGATATGAAGATGGATCATTTACAGGTGCAAAACGTGGAGGGCGTGCAGGAAAATTTGAACTTGCAAATGGTGGTACTTTATTTTTAGATGAAATTGGAGAAATGCCTTTAGATATGCAAGTAAATCTCTTAAGAGTTCTTCAGGAAAACTGCATTACGAGAATAGGTGGAAATAAATGCATCAAAATAGATGTAAGAATTATAGCGGCTACCAACAAAAATTTAAGGGAAAAGATAAAAAAAGGAACTTTTCGTGAAGACTTATACTATAGATTAAATGTAATACCTATATATGTACCACCACTGCGGGAAAGAGATATGGATATAAAAATACTAATAGACTATTTTTTAAAGATAAAAGCTTTTAAACTTAAAAAACCTATTCCAATAGTAAGACCTGATATATATCAAAAACTTTTAAACCATAATTGGCCTGGAAATGTTAGAGAATTAGAAAATTGTATTGAGAATATCGTAAATATGAATGGAAATACATCTTTTGACTTTCAAAATAATCTTTCAGTAAATAAGCAAACTAGTCCTTGTACTACAAACCTTAAATATGATATGTGCTCATTAGAAGAATGGGAAAAAAAAGCAATAATAAATTGTATAAATAATTGTAATCATAATATGTCAAAAGCTTCTAAAATTTTAGAAATAAATAGAAGTACTTTGTACAAAAAGATAAAAAAATATCAAATTAATTTCTCTTAAAGTGTATGTAAAAAGCAACACTGTTGTAAAAAGCAACAATATTTTTAGAAAAATTGTTGCTTTTTACAACAGTGTTTTTAAAGGAATTTGAATTCTATAAAATATCCATCTATATTCAATCTTTTCATGATAAAAAATATACTGGCACAATACTTGCTTATATATTTAATTAAATATAAACCAAAATATTTAATTAACCCAATAGTTAAATTCTAAAAAAGTAATGTAACTTAATAATAAGGAGGACAAAAATGGGAAGATTTACTTTACCTAGGGATATTTACTTTGGTGAAAATGCCTTAGAAAATTTAAAAAATTTAGATGGAAATAAAGCAGTAGTTGTTGTAGGTGGAGGATCTATGAAGAGATTTGGATTCTTAGCCAAAGTTGAAGAGTACTTAAAAGAAGCGGGTATGGAAGTTAAATTAATAGAAGGTGTTGAGTCTGATCCATCTGTTGATACTGTTATGAATGGTGCTAAAGTAATGAGAGACTTTAACCCAGACTGGATAGTGTCAATAGGTGGAGGATCTCCTATCGATGCTGCTAAAGCAATGTGGATATTTTATGAATACCCTGACTTTACATTTGAACAAGCAGTAGTTCCTTTCGGAATTCCTAAATTAAGACAAAAGGCACAATTTGTTGCTATATCTTCTACAAGTGGAACAGCAACTGAAGTAACATCATTTTCTGTAATAACAGACTATAAAGCTAAAATAAAATATCCTCTTGCAGATTTTAACCTTACCCCCGATATAGCTATAATAGATCCGTCTCTTGCAGAAACAATGCCTAAAAAACTTACAGCACACACTGGAATGGATGCACTTACTCACGCAATAGAAGCATATGTTGCAAGTTTGCATTCAGATTTTTCAGACCCACTTGCTATGCATGCTATAACCATGATTCATAAATATTTATTGAAATCCTATGAAGAAGATAAAGAAGCTAGGGGCCATATGCATATAGCCCAATGTCTGGCTGGAATGGCGTTTTCAAATGCACTTCTTGGAATAACTCATAGTATAGCACATAAAACTGGTGCAGTATTTCACATACCTCATGGGTGTGCTAATGCTATATACTTGCCTTATGTTATAGATTTTAACAAGAAAGCTTGTTCAGAAAGATATGCTGAAATAGCTAAAAAACTCCAACTGCCAGGAAATAATGAAGATGAATTAATAGATTCATTAACTGAAATGATTTGTACTATGAATAAAAAGATGGATATTCCTCTCACCATAAAAGATTATGGTATAAGCGAAAACGATTTTAATGAAAACCTAGATTTTATAGCTCACAATGCTATGATGGATGCCTGCACTGGATCCAATCCTAGAAAAATAACCGAGGAAGAAATGAAAAAACTCTTGCAGTATATGTATAATGGGCAAAAGGTTAATTTCTAGTTTAAAAATTAATGTATTTATTCACCATAGGTTTTACATTTAGAAAAGTATACACAAACTAAAATGATATGCTCCCCTTAGAGTAGACAGATTAAATAATAAAAATCTGTTTATGATAAGGGGATTATTTTTATACTTGCTCTATGGAAACAACTTCATAACCTGCATCTTCAATAGCAGATTTTATGTCAGCATCTTTAATTTCACCACTAGATTCAACTAAAGCTGTTTTAGAGTCTAAATCAACAGATACATTAGCTGCACCTTTAAGTTCCTCCAATGCTGTTTTTACATGATTAACACAGTGTCCACAGCTCATTCCTTCAACGATTATCTTCTTTTTCATAACTTATTCCACCCTTCATTTTATAATTTATATTGATGGCTTAAAGCCTTTCAATCTTAAAGCATTACTTAAAACTGATACAGAACTAAAACTCATGGCAAGAGCTGCTATCATTGGATTTAAAAGTGGCCCTCCAAATATGTGCAGTACTCCCATAGCTACTGGAATTCCCAAAGTATTATAACCAAAGGCCCAGAACAAGTTTTCCTTTATATTTTTTATGGTTTTCTTGCTTAAATCTATAGCTGTAACTACATCCATTAAGTCACTTTTCATTAAAACTATATCTGCAGATTCCATAGCTACATCTGTACCAGACCCTATAGCTATACCTATATCAGCCTGTGCTAAGGCTGGTGCATCATTTATGCCATCTCCAACCATGGCAACTTTCTTGTTTTCACTTTGAAGTTTTTTAACTTCCTTTGCTTTATCTTGTGGCAAAACTTCTGCAAGTATTCTATCTATTCCAACTTGCTTAGCTATAGCGTCAGCAGTTTTCTTGTTATCTCCAGTTATCATTGCCACTTCAATTCCCATAGAATGAAGTTTATCTATAGCTTTTTTACTGTGTTCTTTAACTGTATCTGCTACAGCAATTACACCAATTGCCTTATTTTCAAAAGCAACATACATAGGAGTTTTGCCTTCATTTGCTAAAGCTTGTGATTTTTCCTCTAAATTTTCTAAGGAGATATTACTTTCAACCATAAGTTTTTTATTACCAAGCAATATTTTACTGTTTTCTATATTAACTTCTACTCCATGACCTGGTATAGCTTTAAATGACTCTAATTTTTTTAATTCAATTTTTCTATTTTCAGCTTCTTTAACTATTGCTTCTCCCAAAGGATGCTCTGATGATTTTTCTCCTGAAGCTGCTAATTGCAATAAATAGTTTTCATCTATATCTGAAATTGTAACTATATCTGTAACCTTTGGATCACCTTCAGTTATAGTTCCTGTTTTGTCAAATACTATAGTTTGAATTCTATGCGCTGTTTCCAGTGCAGTACCACTTTTTATAAGCACACCATATTCAGCACCTTTTCCGGTACCAACCATAATAGCAGTTGGTGTTGCCAATCCTAAAGCACAAGGGCACGCAATTACTAACACTGATATAAATATGGTAAGTGAAAATACTCCTGTTTCACCATGTATGTACCAAGCTAAAGCACCAATTATAGCTAATGCCATTACTACTGGTACAAAATATCCTGATATAACATCTGCTAATTTTGCAATAGGAGCCTTTGACCCCTGAGCTTCCTCTACTAATTTAATAATCTGCGCCAGTGCTGTATCCTTACCAACTCTTGTAGCTTTATATCTAATGGAACCATTTTTATTTATGCTTGCTCCAATGACCTTATCGGAAGGATTTTTTTCTACAGGTATACTTTCACCTGTAAGCATAGATTCATCTACTGAAGTAATTCCCTCTGTAACCTCCCCATCTACAGGTATTTTTTCACCAGGTTTTACTACAATTATATCTCCAACTTCAACTTCATCTATGGGAATTTCTATTTCTTTATTTTCTTTAATTATAGTAGCAGTTTTTGGTGCAAGCCCCATAAGCTTTTTTATAGCTTCCGAAGTTTTTCCTTTAGCAACGGACTCAAAATATTTACCTAGTGTAATAAGAGTAAGTATTGTACCTGCTGATTCAAAATATAAATGATAATTTGTGTTTCCTATAAAAATTTCATATACTGCAAAAACACTATATATAAAAGCAGCAGATGAACCTATTGCTATAAGTGAATCCATATTGGGACTTCTTCTAAATAATGATTTAAAGCCAACAGTAAAATACTTTCTACCAACAATCATTATAGGTAATACTAAAAGTAACTGTATTATAGAAAAAACTTGCGGATGATTCATTGGGTCTATAGCCTGTGGAAGCATATATCCCAATTTTTCACTAATCATTGGTACCATAGCTATTATAAGTAAAGGAACTACAAATACAGCAGATATTACGAATCTATTCCATAATGACTTTATTTCTTTTTCTTTTTTTCCCTTATCTGTATCTACAGAAATTTCTCCTTCTAAGGCTTTATATCCTGCTTTTTCTATTGCCTTTTTTATATCCTGAACATTAACTTTTGAAGCATCAAACGCTATACTTAACTTTTCTGTAGCAATATTTACATTTGCTTCATATACGCCTTCTAGTTTTCTTGAAACCCTTTCCACTGCTTTAGCACAAGCTGCACAGGTCATTCCTTCTATTTTTAAGATTTTATTTGTAGTGTCAATTAAAGCCTTATATCCAGCTTTATCTATTGCACATTGTATATCTTCAACATTAACTTTTGACTCATCAAAACTTACATTTAATTTTTCTGTTGCCAAATTAACATCAGCATCTAAAACACCATCTAGTTTTTTTGAAGCTCTTTCCACTGCTTTAACACAAGCTGCACAGGTCATTCCTTCTATTTTTAATGTCCTTTTTATCATTGCTTCTTCCTCCTTCTGTTCTGATATGCATAACTTTAAAACTACTATCTATATTTTAAGCTTTTACAATTAGTATTATATTTACCTCACACCTGCGGGGTGGTATTTTACTATAAGTTATCATTTATGCTTTTACTTTACACCTCCTACATTGCTAGATGCAAATCCTTTAATGTAAGATGGAAAGCAAGAGGAGGCATACTTATAATTTTCAAGTTGTATATTAATCTTTTAGTAACTTTGAAAGTAACCCTATTATCTCATCTACCTTCTCATCACCACTATTGTTAATAAAAGCATCTTTTACACAATTATTAAGATGTTGTTTTAGAATAAGCAAATTAGCTTTTTTTAGCAATGATTGAGCTGCAACTATTTGATTAGATATATCAATACAATATCTTCCTTCCTCAATCATTTTTATTATACCTTCTATTTGTCCTTTTGAAGTTTTTAAAGCTTGTATGGCCTTCTTTTTTTCTTCGTTCATTTTTTCCTCCCTCCCCCCTAGAGGGGGTGTAATTATATTATATACTATTCCTAAATTTAATTCAATATAAGTTCAACCCTACTATAATCATCTTCAAACATTTACCATAAATAATCTTCTTAACTATTACCAATATGATACTCAAGAAATTTAGCCACTCCATCCTCATTATTTGAACCAATAATTCCTGTAGCCAACTTTTTTAACTCATCATATGCATTTTTAACTGCATATTTCTCATCTGCAAATTTAAAAAGTTGTGCATCATTTAAATTATCTCCAAAACAAATAAGCTTGTCTACTTTCAAACTTTCCTTTAAGTATTTAGCTGCTAATCTTTTATTAGCATTATAATTCATTGATTCAAGCCAGAAAAAACCTTTCGCATAAATTTCCTCTGTGTAATGAAAACTGCCCTTTATTATTTTTGTAAATAATTGATATGTGTCATCTAAAACACCCTTTGCTTCTATTGCAAAAATATTTATTATATTATAATTAACTATTTCTGAAAAATCACTTACCTCAGTAAGCCTTGTATCACCATGCCGTATTCTTGAATTTATGTATATATCTTGCCCTTCATTAAAAATGCCCCTATAAAATATCTTTTTATTTCCAATTGAATCCACTGCAGATACTATAGGTGAAATTTTTTTTAATTTATAATATTTTAAAATAAAATAAACCGTACACTCATCTAAATAGTTTTCTACTATATTTTTAGCCAAAATAGTATCATATACGAAAGCTCCATTATTTAAAATAATAGGTATATTTAGATTTAATGGTTCCAATATACTTTTACAAGCTTCATAGGATCTAGCTGTAGCAATAGTAAATTTTAATCCTGAATCTATTAACTTATTTATAATTCTAATTGAATTTTTACTTACGACTTGATCTGAATTTAATAAAGTTCCATCCAGGTCTGAAATATATAACTTCAAAATATTCAATCCTCCAAACGCATTCATAATAATTAAGTCACAAAACCTATTATATATCTAAGAACCATAAAAATATAGACTTAACTTTCGCAGTTTAAAAATATTGCGAAGCAACTTGCTTAGTTGAGAATTGAGAGTGGAAAGTGGAGAGTTAATGTGGATTTTTTCCG
>DAIMMR010000146.1:0-8594 GCA_036720575.1 Clostridium sp. | reverse complement strand
CGAACGCCCCGAAGCCGTCGATGCCGGCACGGTGAAGCTCGTCGGCACCAACTACAATTTAATTGTATCGGAAGTATCCCGATTGCTGGACGACACCGCATATTACAACTCCATGGCACAGGCCAACAACCCTTACGGAGATGGCCTGGCGTGTGAACGGATTATTGAATTTATTTTATAATTTCATTGAAAAAAACCGCAACCATATCTACTTCATCACAAACAACGAGAGAGTCGCCTGCAGTAGAGATTATGGACTCGATAAAATAGAATAGAGGAGAGGCAAACTACCAAGACTCTTATATTGAAAATATCACCACCCACATGGGATCAGAATTACAATCCGCTGAGCATACGGTAGAAGTTATGAGCGCAGCCGATAGTTGTACTCACTACAAACCGCTCTGCATGTAATGTCGTATTTATTTGACAAAACGCCAAGCTGATTGTTGTTTTACGCAATATAATTAAAGAGGGTGGTGAGAAAATGTGTATAAATTGTACAGAAAAAATATTTCATTGGAAGAAAAAGAAGAGTTTACTTCGTCATCGTTAAATAATAAACGTATAGCAAAAAATACTTTGATGTTATATATAAGAATGGGTATATCAATGCTCATTTCTTTATATACAGCCCGTGTAGTATTAAATACGCTTGGTGTAAATGATTATGGTATTTATAATGTAGTAGGTGGTGTAGTTGCTTTATTTGGATTTATTACATCGTCGATGAGTACCGCAACCTCGCGTTTCTTAACCTATGACTTAGGGAAAAATGATATTGATAGTTTAAAGAAAACATTTTCGGCAGCAATTACTGTTCATTTTCTTATAGCGCTAATTATATTAGTATTAACTGAGACAATTGGTATATGGTTTCTAGAAAATAAATTAGAGATTGATCCTTTTAGAATAAAGGCCACGAGAATTGTATATCAGTTTTCAATTGTAAATGCAATAATCTCCATATTTCTTGCTCCTTATACTGCTTCTGTATTCTCACATGAAAGGATGAATGTTTATGCAATAATTGAGATTATTGTCGTATTTTTAAAATTATTTGCTGTGATACTTTTAAAGTTTACTCATTCAGATAAACTCATTTTATATGCAGGTATGTTATTAGTTGTTACATTTTTACATTTTATAAGTTATGTAATTTATTGTGGAAGAAATTTCGATGAGTGTCGTTTTAGATTATCAGATGATAAATCTAAAATAATGCCAATGCTTTGTTTTTCTGGATGGGACTTATATGGTAATATGAGCGTAGTTGCGAGAACTCAAGGTGTTAATATACTATTAAATATATTTTTTGGCACTGTACTCAATGCAGCAAGTGGCATTGCAACACAAATACAAAGTGTACTAAGTTCATTTGCAACAAATATCATTACTGCAGTAAGACCACAAATCGTAAAAAGTTTTGCTAAAAATGACAACAATTATACAATTAGTCTTATTTATAATACAACCAAATTTAGTTCTTTATTGTTATTGGTTATTTTAGTTCCTGTAATCATAGAAATGCCTTTTCTTTTGAAGATATGGTTAGTGAATGTACCAGAATATACTACGGAAATAAGTCGATTAACTTTAATATTTGCATTTATAGCGAATATTTCAAGTGTAATAATGAGTGGCATTCATGCAACTGGAAAAATTAAACGATCTAGTATATGGAATGGTACAATTTATCTTTTGGTAATTCCTTTTACTTATGTAGCATTCAAAAATAACTATTCTCCAATATTTCCATTTATATTGAACTCTTTTTTAGTTGCTATTGGTGCATCCTTAAATGTTTGGTATTTAAGCAAGTATATTAAGGAGTTTTCATTTTCGTTTCTTATGCAAAAGTCAATTATTCCAACATTATTAATAGGATCGATATCATTTATATTATGTTTATTTGTAAAATCTCACTTGAAAAATGAATGGATAAGTCTAATATTAGTTTTAATTTTAAGTACATATATCATATTTCAACTTAGTTATAGTTTCATATTAAATCGGAATCAAAGGGACATAGTTAAAAATTATATAGTAAAATGGAAGAACAAAAACCACTAGTTAGTATTATAACACCATGTTTAAATGGGGAAACTTATGTTCATAGATTTTTAGAATCAATTCTATATCAAACTTATAAACATATTGAGCTTATTTTTGTGAACGATGGATCTACAGATAAAACTGAAGAAATAGTATTATCGTATAAAATAAAATTTGAAGAAAAAGGAATAAAATTAATATACCTGTATCAAGATAATAAAGGTTTAGGAGGTGCAATAAATTCAGGTTTATTGAAAGTGTCCGGTAAATATTTTTGTTGGCCTGACTCAGATGACTATTTAGAATCTGAGTCAATTGCAAAAAGAGTATCAATTCTTGAAGCTAATCCTGATTATGCTGTAGTTTCAAGCGATGCATACATTAGATCTATAGATTCAATTGAATCACCAATCGGATTATTGTCGGATAATTATAAAGAGAGATTTAAACCTAATCAGTTTAAATTATTAATAGATGAGAAATCTCAATTTTGTCCAGGAACACATATGATGCGTACAGACTGCTTTAAAGAAACACATAAAAATATGTCTATATTCCCTGCAAAAAGAGGACAAAATTGGCAAATATTACTTCCAGTTTATTATAGATATAAAAGATATTATATAGATTCTCCATTATATAATTATATCATTTATAAGACCAGTATGTCTCAAGGAGATATTACAAAAGAAAAAAAACTATTTCGAAGTAAGGAACACGAAGAAATAATTATAAATACAATACAATCTATGGAAATCCCTACTTTAGAAAAAAAAAATATTTTATCTCATGTAAGAAAAAGATATGTGAGAAAAAATAACAGAATCGCTTTCGAGTTTAACGATAGATTGTTATTCTATGAATCCTATGATTATTTAAAAAGCATAAAAAGTATTACTTTTAAAGATCTGATAATCCGCATTTTGTTTAAAAACAAAGTGCTTTATGAACACATACTAAAAAGTAAATTAAAAAGTAAATTATTGAATTAATAGAATTTAATTATGCTTCATGTAATAAAAAAAATAATCCCAGTCAAATATAAACAATATTTATTGCTGTTAAGAGAGTACATGCATGATTTTAAAATGTATAAAAAACATTCTTCATTGTTTAAAAAAGACACATTTGGCAAATTTGAATCCGAAATTACACTAAGATATCATGCGATTGAGAAAGGCTTTTTACATAATCCAATTAAATACCGATTTGCTAAAGAACGAATTGAGGATTTAATTTTGATGTTGAAGTCAATTAATTTACATGTATACGTAAGTAGGGCACATATACAATCAGCCTTATTAAATTTATGCAAATATTATGAATTTCATGTTCGTGAGAATATTGATATATCAGATTATTATAAAAAAACTGATTATGATACATTTAAAAAATTACTATTTTTAAATCACAATCCAATAAAATCACATACTGTAAAATCTTTTTTTCAATACAAAAATAGTGATTTCCGTGTTTTCTCAGTATCTAGATCAAGTGTTAGAAGCTTTACAGGTGAAAAAATACCTCAAAATACTCTACAAGAAGTTGTTGATTTGGCAAATCATTTTCCGAGCGTATGTAACAGACAACCAGTGACTGTACATGTTGTTGAGAATATTAATACAATTAAGAAAATATTAGAAATACAAGGAGGATTAACAGGATATTCAGACCATTTGTCACAATTAATAGTTGTTACAAGTGATAGGAATTATTTTTATTCTATTGGTGAAAGGCATCAACTATATATTGACGGAGGAATTTATTTGATGAATCTTTTATATTCATTACATTATTATGGAATTGGTGCGTGTCCTGCTCATTGGGGTATGCCATTTAATGCAAATGGAAAAATAAAAAATTTACTATCTTTAAAAGACAGCGAACAGGTAGTTTCACTTATTGCTATAGGAGTACCTAAAACAACTTTTTCAACAACTCTTTCATTAAGAAAGTCCTCTAAAGAAAATCTATACTTTCACAAATAATTATTTATGAATATCGGAATTTTAACACAACCTTTGCTTATCAATTATGGTGGATTATTGCAGAACTATGCTTTACAGACTGTTCTTAAAGGTATGGGGCATGATGTACACACTATAAACATTAAAAATAAAGAGATTAGCAAACATCGTAAGTTTACTTCCATATTAAAAAGAGCAGCTCTAAGAATATCAGGTCAGCAAGTAAGAGTGCGTACTTGGCCAACTGTAATGGAATCAGAACTTATATCTCAGTACACACGACAGTTTATACAAAAGAATATAATAACTACAGATTTAATTACAAGGAAAGTAGATGCAAACTTATTAAACGACTATAATTTTGAAGCATATATAGTAGGAAGTGACCAGGTATGGAGGCCTAAGTACTCTCCTCAACTGCCTACTTTTTTTCTTGATTTTTTAGAAAGTAATACAGATGTAAAAAAAATTGCTTATGCGGCATCATTTGGTGTAAATGACTGGGAGTTCACTGAAACACAAACGGAAAATTTAAAAAGACTTGTAAAGCTATTTGATGCTGTATCTGTTAGAGAAGATTCAGGTGTTGATTTATGTAATAAATACTTTGGTATTGATGCAGCTCATCTACTTGATCCCACTATGTTATTGAACAAAGACGAATACATATCTTTAGTGGAGAAAGAGAATATAAAAGAAAGTTCGGGTAATTTATTTACCTATATCCTTGACTCGAATAATGAAACAAATAATATCGTTGATAAGATTGCCAATAAATTTAATTTAAAACCTTTTTCTGTAATGCAACCTAAGAGGTTCTCTGATAAAGATAGAAAAGGGATTGATGATTGTATTTTTCCTTCCGTGGAAGAATGGATACGTGGGTTTATGGATGCAGAGTTTGTTGTAACTGACTCGTTTCACGGCACAGTTTTTTCAATACTTTTTGAAAAACAATTCATTACAATAGGTAACAAAGAAAGAGGTTTATCAAGATTTGATTCTTTATTGAGACTATTTGGATTAGAAGATAGACTTGTAAAAACTGAATTAGATTTAAGTATCTTAGAGAAAAAAATTATTTATGAAGAGGTAAGACAAATTATAAAAAATCTCAAATCAATAAGTTTGAATTTTATTTTAGAATCATTAAAATGAATTATTATGACATCCAATAAAATTTCAATAATTGTGCCAGTATATAATGTAGAAGATTTTTTACCTAGATGTATTGATAGTATTTTAAATCAAACTTATTCGAATTTTGAATTAATATTAATAAATGATGGAAGCACAGATAAATCAGGTGAAATGTGCGATTTTTATGCCAGCAAAGATAATAGGATAAAGGTTATCCATAAAATTAATGGAGGTGTTAGTTCTGCTAGGAATAGAGGGCTTGATAACTCAACCGGAGATTGGATTACTTTTGTGGATGCTGATGACTATATAGTTGAAAATTCATTAGAATATGCATTAGAGCAAAACATAAAGTATGAAACTGATATTTGTATATCTTGGGATGGAATAACTTCAAAACCTGCCAAATCTTTAAGTATTGTTTCAAAAGAGGAGGCATTAAAAAGCATTTTTTCTTTGAAGTTTCCAACTTCATTATGTTTAGGTTTATATAATAAAAAGGTCATTGAAAACGAGCGGTTAGATGAGGGGATTCATCATTGGGAAGATTACGAATTTCAAACTAGAGTATTGTTTAATGCAGATAGCATTTGTTTATCAGATAAACACTTGTATAACTACATGTACAGGGATGGAAGCGCAAATAACAGAGATATAAATGAGAAAGTAATCTCATGTTTGTTGATTCCTGGAAAAAATAAGAATATATTAAGAAGTTATAAATATAACAATAAAACTATCAATAATATATATAATGATTCTACTGCTTTCTTTACTTCTCAAGTTGTATTTTATTTGCTGAAATCTAAAAAAGTAGAAACTGAGTATTTTAATTTAATTCAAAAGCATTGCCGAATTAATTTACCTTTCATTCTTAAATCTAGAAATATAAGTAATAAATATAAGGCTGTTATAATGGCAAGTTCTTTTAATATAAGACTTGTTTATCGAATTTTAAAAAATAAATATAAATAAAATGCATTATATTAAATCATTTATATTGCTTTTTGGTGTTATCTATATAGGTAAATTTATACTTCCTAGTGTAATAACATTATTAATATGTTATGTTTTAATATTTATAACTTTAAGAAAACAAAATCCTCTTAACCCTTTATATTGGTTGTTCTTTTCATGGGCCTTTTTATTTTCAAATGAGTTTTCAGGGATAATTGAGTATAAAATAATTGGAGACCAACTTAATAAAACGATTTTATTATTCATAACATCTATAGCTGTTTTTTTTATGGGTTATTTTTTTAAGTCGATAAAAAATCCATATTCACTAAATGTTAAGGATCACTTGAGGAATTATTTTCAAAATAGTAAAAATAAAATATACTTAGAAAAAATTGGTATTGTATTTTCATATATGAGTTTACTTGCTTTCATTATGTTGATAATTGAGGTAGTAATAATTATTGGAGCTGATGTTACCAACCCTAATCTTTTGCGTCAAGCATGGAATAATAAAGAGGGAGCAACAATATTTGGACAGATTTCGTCCATTTTGTTCGCTGGTGGTTATTTTGCTGTTGTATCTTTTATGCTATTTAATTTTAGGAAATCAATTTTTTTTATTGGTATATTGTCATTTGCTTTAGCTAGTGTTTTTTCGGCAGGTCGTCAGCAAATGTTTCAAGTTATATTATTAGTTTTTTTGTGTATTACTTTACGTAACTATTTAAATATACCATTTAAGATACCTAGAAAATTCAAAATGGTATTTTTATCTTCTGTTGTTTTAATGTTTGGATATTTTATTTTTATATCTTCCAGTAGGAATAGGGATGAAAGAGATACAAGAACGATGATGGAGATATTTGCAGCCGTAAACTCATTTGATTATAGCGATGATTTTATTTTATTGACTCGAAATCTTCCCCCTAGCCTTAATGCAATAACTGCTGATATGTCATTTTACTTTTCTCATCAAACTCACGCTTTTGCTGAGCAATTAAATTATGAAAATATTTATTTATTTGATTTTAAGCCTTTACCCATTTTATCTTTTATAGAAAGACAAGTTGATAAACTGATTCTTCGTGGTGAAACACAACAAGAACGGATGAGAAAAAATGCTGAAAGAGGCCTAATAGGATATCTTGGCAGTACTACATGGAAGACAGCCAATATTTCTGCTTTTAGAGCATTTGGCTTTATTGGAGCTTACATTCTAATATTTTTACATGGTATGTTGTCGTATAGGATTTTTTCCAATACTATATTGAAACCTAAATTTATAAACATAAATTTATCGATAGCTAATTGCTTGTTTTTATTCTATACTATAATGTTTCCTTTAATTTCTGAAACTGTTTTTCTTTTCTATCTAATTTTAATAGGAATTCTATTTTTGATTAAAAACAAAAAAACAATTGCATGAGAAAAATATTTACGATAATTACAGTCGTTTATAATGGTGAGAAAAGTATAGAAAAAACTCTTAAAAGTGTTCTTGATCAAGATAACTCACTCTTTCAATATATTGTCATTGATGGTAAAAGTAAGGATAAAACAATGTATATAGTCAGTAGATATAAATCAATTGATATTGTGATCTCTGATAAAGATAAGGGAGTTTATGATGCCATGAATAAAGGAATTGAATTAGCTACAGGTGAATGGATTTTGTTCATGAATTCTGGTGATACATTTGCAAATAAAGACACTTTAAAAGAAGTTTTTCAATTAATTGATGATAAAACAGAAATAATATATGGTGATACAATCGGAATAATTTCGAGAAATAAATACTATTTAAAAGCAAATCCACTTGGAAGTATTTTAAATCGTGGAATGCCTTTTTGTCATCAGTCTGTTTTTGTCAGAACTGGAATTTTATTACAAAATAAATTTAATCTAAAATACAAAATTCTTTCGGATTTCGATATGTTTAGGAAGTTCTATATGTTAGGATTTACATTTAAGCATATTAATATACCAATTTCAATATATGATTATGAAGGAGGATTTTCTTTTAATAATCCTCTTCTTTGTTTTAAAGAAAAATCCGAAATTATAGGTTTAGTAAATAATAAAATTGAATTTAGAATACGTTATTTATTTTTAAAGATAAAGATTGTAATCATGAAAATGTTGCCTGATTTTTTTAAAGAAACATATAGAAAAATCAAGTACAAGAAATATTATATAAATGAATAAGCATAATCAATAATTATTTATGCTGTCTCTCTGTTCAGGTTTAAACTAATAAAACTTTAAACTAGGGTCTGCTGAATAATTGGCATTTGTGCTGTATATCAGTAAATTAATTGGTACAAAATTTGTATAACTGCAAGAAATTGAGTATTTTTACTTCATAAACCTTGCATTTTATGATACGATACAAGAGCTCCAGACAGCTATCAATATCTGAGTTCAAGATGCCCTTTGAGGCAAAACTGGATGAGAATAACCGGTGGGTTGTTC
>DAIMMR010000145.1:0-8645 GCA_036720575.1 Clostridium sp. | reverse complement strand
CTGCATTACGTAAAAGCCACTGAGGATTTGAATAGTCACCCTTCATTTCATTGTATACAACGCCATTAATTGAAAGAGCGGAATCTTTAGACGGCAGATCATACCTCCATCCTTCCTGCTTAAATATATTAGGATCAGTAGTAACATTTGGAAAAAATACTGCATCCAAATATACTCCCATAAGGTTTTTAAGATCCTGCTCATTTGTACTTGCTGCAGGAAATGTAGTATAATCAGCACCTGTCATGGCATTGATGAAAGAACCCAAGGAGCTCTTAAGCATTTGCTGAAATGGAGATTTTACAGGATAATTCTTGGAACCATCAAGAACTGAGTGCTCAATAATATGATTTACACCACTGTTGTCTGAAGTAGGGGTGCGAAAACTGATATCAAAAACTCTCTGGGTATCATCGTTTTTAAGATACATTAGTTTTGCACCTGTTTTTACATGAGTAAACTGCATAACAGTGGAATTAATTTTTGGTATATCTTTCACTGAATTAAGTTGAAATCCATAATAGGTCTTTCCAATCTCGTTACAGCTTGTAACATTTGTATCTGCTGCATAGGCAGTTTCACTAGAAAATGCCATATTACAAGAAGAAAACAGCATGAAAAATGCTACAATAACAGTCGTTGTTTTTTTCAAAGATATTCTCATTATATATGTCCCCCAATTTTTATATTTTTATGTCCCCCACTATAGGATTTTTCACCAGTTATTTCCTATAGTGTTAATGGTATTATATATTTTTTTAAAGAAAATTTATTAATTTTATAAATTATTTATAATTTGTTCACAATAATAATGAATAAATGAAGCAGTGCCATTTTTAAATTAAGGGGAACAAGCATGATTTGCAGCTGGTAAACCTTAAAGTTCTGCTATTATATTTCCCATTTGGGTAATATCATATCCGCCTATTCCTAGAATTTCTGATTGAAATTGATTTGAGCGGAGTATTTCTAATATTGAGTTAAAGGGAGGTTTATTTATGTCCTCCTTCTTCATTACCAAATCATATCTTTCTTTTTGAATAGGGATGAAATCCACATTAGTAACTTGAAGACTTGTTTTTTCATTCCCAAGTCCAATGTCAGCCTCACCTCTAGCTACTGCACTGGCTACTTCAAGATGTGAAAAATATTCTTTTGTGTAGCCTTTTATACTAGCACTATTTATCTTTAATAATCTGAGGTGTTCATCTAAAAGAATTCTAGTACCACAGCCTCTTTCCCTATTTGCTAGAACAATATCTGGCCTTTTTAAATCTTCAAAACTTTGAATTCCCTTATGGTTGCCTTTAGACACATAAAAACCTTGCATTCTCCAGGCAAGATGAATTATTACTGTTGGAATTCCGGGGAGCAATCTCCTTACAAATGGTATATTATATTCATTTGAATCGCCGTCCCATAGATGAGCGGTGGCTACCTGTATTTTTCCCATGTAAAGTGATAAAAGTCCGCTGTAACTTCCTACATAGGATCGAAAAGTTCTAGTACCAGGGCAGCGAATTTCTATGTACCTAGATAAAATATCAAGAAGTACATCCTGTCCGCATATTATAAAACCCCCATTTGGATCATTTTTTGTAGGATAAAAAATATCAGGAGAAGATAGATCATTTTCTTTAACATTACTGGATTGGTTTTTTGTAGTGTGCTTTGTCTTATTTTTATAATTTTCTACATCCTTTAAATCAACTCTAATTTTTTTGCCAACTTTATAGCCGTTCAATTCTCCTCTTTTAATCAATTCATATACTGTATTTTTAGCTATTTTTAGCATATCGGCAACTTCCTGTGGAGTTAAGGTTGTATTTTCTAACATAAATTATCCTTCCTTTCAATGGTGCCTGTCACCATAGTGGGACATTTTTATCCCCATTCGGTGCCTGTCACCTTATATAAACATTATATAATATAACTGTATATTAAAGAAGCAAAATTAATTGGTAAGAGTTATATAACATAGTATGAACGGATGTAACATATAAAATGCGTTATTAACAATAGTTAGTGGGCAATTATTAAAGTGATAATTTTACCACATATATTTTGAGAATGTTATCGCTTACAGCATATTTATTTTAATAAATTAACAATTTAGATGTTGATTTTTCTAAAAAGGTATGATATATTTTTTATAAATTATTAAACACAAAGTGTCATAAAAAATTATAAGTGAGGAGTGAATGTAAAATGAGACAAGTAGCTATTTATGGAAAAGGTGGTATTGGGAAATCTACTACTACTCAAAACTTAACTGCAGGATTAGCAGAAATGGGGAAAAAAATAATGGTAGTAGGATGTGACCCTAAAGCAGATTCAACCAGATTACTTCTAGGAGGGCTTGCACAAAAGACAGTTCTTGATACTTTGAGAGAAGAAGGAGAAGATGTAGACTTAAATGAAATATTAAAAAAAGGATATGGTGGAATAAAATGTGTTGAATCAGGTGGACCTGAACCTGGTGTTGGATGTGCTGGAAGAGGCATTATAACTTCAATTAACATGCTTGAACAACTCGGCGCTTATGATGATGATTTGGATTATGTTTTTTACGATGTATTAGGTGATGTTGTCTGTGGCGGTTTTGCAATGCCTATACGTGAAGGCAAGGCACAGGAAATATATATAGTAGCTAGTGGTGAAATGATGGCTATGTATGCTGCAAATAATATATCAAAAGGTATAGCCAAATTTGCAAACAGTGGTGGAGTTAGATTAGGCGGTGTTATATGCAACAGTAGAAAAGTTGAAAATGAGAGGGAATTACTTGAAGCTTTTGCAAAAAAACTTGGAACTCAACTTATCTATTTTGTACCAAGAAGCCACGATGTTCAAAAAGCAGAAATAAATAAGCAAACTGTTATAGAGTTTAGTCCTGAAGTTGAACAAGCAGATGAATATAGGGCACTTGCAAGGGCTATAGATGGAAATGATATGTTTGTAATACCAAAGCCAATGGCACAAGATGATTTGGAAGCTATACTTATGGAACATGGATTGATGGATTAAAATGAATATTAAAAATAAAACAAAAAACACTAGAGTATACCTCTTAGTTTGTGAATAGAAACGCCAGGAGATATACCCAAAAAATAAGTCAGAATCGGTCAAATTCTAACTTTATATAGTGTAACACAAAAGGGGAGGGTATTCAATATGTTATTGATAAAAGCTATTATTAGACCTGAAAAAGCATCAGAAGTTCTATCAGAATTATGCGATGCTGGGTTTCCGGCAGTTACCAAATTTGATGTAGTAGGTAGAGGTAAACAAAGAGGTGTGAAAGTAGGCGAAATATTTTACGATGAAATACCAAAACAAATGCTGCTCATAGTAGTAAAAGATGAAGATAAGGATGATATTATAAAAATCATTACTAAAAGTGCAAAAACCGGTAATAAAGGAGCTTTTGGAGACGGAAAAATATTTGTAACTCCTGTGGAGGAAGTATATACAATAAGTTCGGGCACAAATGAATTATAAGGAGGCATGTAAGGTGAAAGAAGTTATGGCTATTATTAGAATGGATATGGTGGGTAAGACAAAAGATGCCCTTGCTGCAGCTGGATTTCCATCTATTACATGCAAAAAAGTTGTTGGACGTGGTAAGAAAAAGGTGGATTTTTCTATAATTGAAGATTATATATCTGGAAGCGATATAGTGGATTTTTCAGATAAAAAAGTTGCAGAGCAGATATCTGAAGTGCACAGATTAATTTCAAAGAGATTAATTATTGTACTGGCTAAGGATGAAGAAGTGAAAAAGGTTGTTGATACTTTAATAGAGACAAATAGGACAGGAAACCCTGGAGATGGAAAAATATTTGTAATAAATGTAACTGATGTTGTGAGAATAAGGACAGAAGAAACTGGAGATGAAGCTGTTTAATCTTTATGGAAGGATGTGATTTTATGAGAAAAGAACTAAATAAAATAGTAGATGAAGTTTTGGAGCCGTACCCAGCTAAAACCTATAAGAATCGAAAAAAACATATAGTTGTAAAGACAAAGGAAGATCCAAGCCCGGTCATTGAAGCAAATATAAGGACAGTGCCGGGAGTAATTACATCTAGGGGATGCTGTTATGCGGGCTGTAAAGGTGTTGTCATGGGACCTATTAAAGATATGGTTCATATAACCCACGGACCTGTAGGATGCTCTTTTTATAGCTGGGGTGGAAGGAGAAACAAAGCTAAAAATGAAGAAGGTAGCCAAAATTTTATGGAATATGTTTTTGGTACAGATATGGAAGAAAAAGATATAGTTTTTGGCGGAGTTGGAAAGCTTAAGCAGGCAATAAAGGAAGCAGTTGAAATTTTTCATCCTAAAGCTATAGGTATATACGCTACATGTCCCGTTGGACTTATAGGTGATGATATAAATGCAGTGGCACAGGAAGCTAAAAAACTTTATGGAATCAATGTGCTTGCTTTTAGCTGTGAAGGATATAAAGGAGTAACCCAATCTGCAGGACATCATATAGCAAACAATACTGTTATGAGTGAGATCATTGGTACTGGAAAGGGTGAGCATAAAAAGTATTCCATAAATATATTAGGCGAATACAACATTGGCGGAGATGCCTGGGAGATTGAAAGAATTTTAAACAAAATAGGGTATAACGTAGTGGCAACTCTTACTGGTGATGGGAGTTACGAACGTATTCAAAATGCCCACACTGCAGATGTAAACTTAGTGCAGTGTCATAGATCCATAAACTATATAGCAGAGATGATGGAAACCAAGTATGGCATACCATGGATTAAGTGCAACTTTATAGGTATACAGGGTACTGTTGATACTTTAAGAGATTTAGCTAAAGTTTTTGATGATCCATACTTGTATAAAAAAACTGAAGAAGTCATTGAAGAAGAACTTGCAGATATTCAGGTAGATATGCAGTATTATAGGGAAAAACTTGAAGGCAGACTTGCTTGCTTATTTGTCGGTGGATCAAGATCTCATACTTATCAAATGCTTTTAAAAGACTTTGGGGTAAAAACCATTCTTGCAGGATATGAATTTGCCCACCGTGATGATTATGAAGGCAGGGAAGTTATTCCTACAATAAAGATTGATGCTGATAGCAAAAATATTCCCCAATTGACTGTACATCCTGATAAGGAAAAATATCATGTGGTTTTGCCTAAAGAAAGAGTAGAAGATCTCAAGGCAGAAGGTGTACCTCTTGCTTACTATGGTGGAATGGAAAAAGAAATGGATGAAAATACTGTAATAATAGATGACATGAATGCACATGAAATGGAAAAATTCATAAAGGAACTGCACCCCGATATGTTCTTGACAGGAATAAAAGAGAAATATGCCATTGAAAAAATGGGAGTTTTGTCAAGACAGCTTCATTCTTATGATTATACAGGCCCTTACGCAGGATTTAAAGGTGCAATAATATTTGCAAGGGAACTTGCAGGGGGTATATATACTCCCTCATGGAAGTATTTAACTCCACCCTGGAAAAAGGAATCTTTATTGGAAGGAAAAGTTGTAGGAGGTGAACAGTAATGCTAGATGCAACACCAAAAGAATTAGTAGAAAGAAAACAATTGCGAATAAATCCGGCTAAAACCTGTCAACCTGTTGGTGCCATGTATGCAGCTCTTGGAATTCATAATTGTCTTCCACACAGCCATGGTTCACAGGGATGTTGTTCTTATCACAGGACTGTACTTTCAAGACATTTTAAAGAACCTGCTGCGGCTTCCACAAGTTCATTTACTGAAGGTACCAGTGTGTTTGGAGGAGGAGCTAATGTAAAAAAAGCCGTTAAAAATGTATTTGCCATGTATAATCCAGATATTATAGCTATTCATACGACCTGTTTATCAGAAACCATAGGAGATGATTTGACTACTTATATAAGTGAGATGGAAATACCTGAAGGTAAACTTGTCATTCATGCCAATACACCAAGTTATGTTGGCTCCCATGTTACTGGATTTTCCAATATGGTAAATGGTATGGTTCAATATCTTTCCAAAAACAGTGGAGAGAAAAATGGAAAATTTAATATAATACCGGGATTTGTAGGTCCCGCAGATATGAAAGAGATGAAGAGAATTTTTAAACTTATGGACATTCCATATATAATTTTTCCTGATACAAATGGAGTGTTTGATAGTCCAAATACAGGGGATTATAAGATGTATCCTAAAGGTGGAACAAAAATTGAAGACATAGTTGATGCTGGAAATTCAGATTTTACTGCAGCCTTTGGAAATTATGCTTCAGAACTTGCGGCAAAGTCTCTTGAAAATAAGTGTAAAGTGCCATATAAAACTTTAAGGACGCCTATTGGAATAGATGCCATGGATGATTTACTTATGAATTTAGTTAGAATGACAGGTAAGGAAGTATCGGCAGAACTTGAGGAGGAAAGAGGACAGCTTCTTGACATGATGATTGACAGTGCCCAGTACTTTAATGGTAAAAAAGTAGCTATAGTTGGTGATCCAGATGTGGTCATTTCTCTTACCCAATTTGTCATAACTTTAGGCATGATCCCTAAATATGTAATAACCGGTACTCCAGGCTTGCTATTTGAGAAGGAAATTAAAGCTATGATGGACGAAGCAGGTTTAGAAGGAATTGTGAAAGCCAACAGCGATTTCTTTGAAATGCACCAGCTTATAAAAAATGAAGGAGTAGATCTTCTTATTTCAAATACGTATGGTAAGTTTATTGCCAGGGCAGAAGATATCCCGTTTGTTAGATTTGGATTCCCTGTAATGGACAGATATGGACATCAATATACCCCAAAAGTTGGATATTATGGTGCAATAAAATTAGTTGAGACAATGTTAAATGCCATGCTTGATAAAGAAGACAGAGAATGTGCGGAAGAAGATTTTGAAACAGTAAGGTAAAGCTTTTAAGTTGAAAGTTGAAAATTGAGAGTTGAGAGTGAAGGTTGATTTTTAGCTATCGCAAAAAATTTTTAAATTTATAAATAAGTAATGTTTCGCTTTAGCGAAACGAACTATCAAAAATTTAATTAAAGATTTTTTGTAGTGTAACGGAAAAAAATCCACATTAACTCTCCACTTTCCACTCTCAACTCTCAACTAAGTAAATTGATTAATTCGTAATTTTTTTTAAACTGTGAAAGTTGAGTTATTTAAACTTTGAACTTTCAAATAAATGAAATTAAAGCCTATTGAAGCGAAGCTGCAATGCTGAGTACATTTTAGATTTTCTGAAGCTTTAGCGGAAGAAAATCATCCATATTTGAACTTTGATATTTGAACTTTGAACTTTAATTGTGCATTGTGCATTGTGCATTGTGCATTGAAAAGGGGTGGGTTGTTTATGGAAAAAATAAAAGAAGATTTTTATCATGACCTTCACGAAAAAAATAGAGATAGATTTTTAAAATTGGAAGCTAGTAAGTCAGAAATCATAGAAGATAGAAAAGAATTTGTCTGTTATAACTCCAAGGACAAAGATACAAAAATTAGATGTGAGGAAAACAGTGTTTCTGGAGCTGTCAGCCAGAGAGCATGCGTGTATTGTGGAGCCAGGGTAGTTTTAAATCCTATAACAGATGCTTTTCATTTAATACATGGGCCAATAGGCTGTGCTGCTTATACATGGGATCTCCGTGGAAGCTTGTCAAGCGGTTCTGAATTATTTAGAAATAGTTTTTCTACAGACTTAAGTGAAACCGACGTTATATTTGGAGGCGAAAAAAAATTAAGAGCAGCTGTAGATGAAATAGTAAATAAATTTCACCCCAAAGTTATATTCATATATGCAACTTGTATTGTAGGAGTTATCGGAGATGATGTAGATGCAGTCTGCAAGATGGCCGAAGAAAAATACAAAATAAGAGTAATACCTGTAAAGTCTCCTGGATTTTCAGGAAATAAATCTACCGGTTATAGAGCTGCTTGTAATGCCATATTGAAACTCATAGGAAATAAAAAAAGTAAAAAAAAGCTAAGTGGAATCAACTATCTTGGTGATTTTAATCTGGCAGGAGAAGTATGGGTAGTAGAAAACTACTTGAAGAGAATAGGAATTGACATTGTTTCAAAACTTACAGGTGATGGAAAAGTTGATGAAATAGTAAAAGCACCTGAGGCAAAACTTAACATAGTTCAGTGTGCCGGTTCTATGGGATATTTAGCTAAAAAAATGGAAGAACTATATGATATTCCATTTATAAAGACAAGTTTTGTAGGTCTTGAGGATACTGAAAATTCACTTTTGCAGGTGGCACATCTTGTAGGAAATGAAGAAACTGTGAAAAAGGCAGAAAAGCTCATAAAAGAGGAAGAAGAAAAGATACAACCTGAACTTGAATATTATAGAAAAAGGCTTAAAGGCAAAAAAGCTGCAATATATGTAGGAGGCGGCTATAAAGCCATATCACTTATAAAACAATTTAGGGACCTTGGAATTGAAACTGTAATGGTTGGAACTCAAACTGGGAAACCAGAAGATTATGAAATAATAAGGCAAATTACAAATGAGGGTACTGTAATACTTGATGATGCAAATCCTTATGAACTTGAAAGATTCATGGTTGAAAAGGGAGCAGATGTCCTTGTGGGAGGAGTTAAAGAAAGACCTCTTGCATATAAACTTGGAGTTGCTTTTTGTGACCA
>DAIMMR010000144.1:0-8664 GCA_036720575.1 Clostridium sp. | reverse complement strand
CATGAATTTGATCTTTTTTATCCTGAATTGACTCGAGGTACTGCTTCTGGGCTGCGATAGAAAGCACAGTAGCTCCAATTGATGCAATTAAGTTTCCAAGAACATTTATTTCATCTGCACTTTTATCCTTAGTTATAACAATGGCTATAAAAGTACTAAGTACTGCAAGCTGTGTAGGGGATATTGTGTTTAAACAAGACATTTTATTCACACCTCTAATATATATATTATATGAAATTAACATAAATGACACTCTAAATTATTTAGGCATTTGAAAGAAAATGGGAGAGTAAGATTATAAAGGAACTTGGGAAATTTTTAGGATGGGTTGGATTGTGGAGCATAGGCTATTGGCGTTCTTTCTCATATTCTTAATATTATTTCACATAATGTTTAAAAAATTTCTTATGGTATAAAATGGCTGACACAGTAATTAATTAGTGTGTCAGCCCTAACTATGTCAGTTATATTTTTAGGATAAATGTTAACGGCACATAAAACTTCTTATTTGACGTAAATCCATTCCAAAATAAACCCATCTATTTCTATGCCATCTATAACCTGAAATAGATCTTCTTCCTACATGAGTTAACCATGCCCAGAATCCATTGCCTCTATTTGGCCAAATATAAACGAACTTAAATAAGCATCGTCTTATAGAACCTGGATCTACAAATTTTGCACTTGAACCAGGTGCTAAGTTTGCAGGTGCTTGAGGAATATTAGCTGGAGGAGGTCCTGGTGGAAAATTATCTCGCTGTCTGCTCATACACATAGGGGTATGGTTTGAGGAAAATTGTAGGTAAGGACATACAAAATCATCATCAAGATAATCTAGTTCTTCTGGATCATCATCTTCTCTAGCTTCATCATCAAATCTGAAGTAATCATAATCGTACATGTACACAACTCCTATTTTTTACTCTTAATTAAATAGTATGTTATTGTGAGTTATATAGTTACAAATCAATGAAAAAAATTTACATATACATAGTAGTTAAGCTAGAATTGTTCCTTAGAACAGTTTGATGTATATATAAAGTTATATAGACTAGCATGTCTTAATTCATCTGTTATTATTTCAATAAGCATGTTTATGTGTTTTCTGTTATTAAGTGCAAATAATATTTTCCTATATTTTACAACTGCATTTAGTTCTCCATTTAAGGCACGTTTAATGCCGCTGCAAAAAGAATCGGGAGTATTAAACTCTACATTTTCAGGAGAAGGAATCATATTTCCCGTTAGTTCATAGTAAATAAATCTAAACATTTTGTTATGCTTTTTTTCATTATCCCTGATACCAGATATAATTTTTTTAGATTCATTTTTAGGAGCATTTTTTATTAAATAGTTGTAAAAAAGTTCATCTTCCCTTTCTCCAGAGATAGCTTCTTCTATTAATTTTAGTGCAGAATTGAAGTTGTCTGGATAAGCGTATTCATCTAAATTCAAGTCCATCTGATAAGTATTGTTAGAAAAGTTCATACCACAGCGAGTAAAGGGACACATATAATGTTTCATTTTCAACTCTCCAAAATATAAATTATAGTAGTATTTTATGATAAAAGTTATAAAAAGTGAATGAGGATAAATAAGTTACTTTAATGCAATATACTGATATATTAAGCTATGATATTGTAAAAAAGTAATTTGCTACTTAAATATTAATCTTTTTATATTCATGTAAATTTTACCTAAGGTTGATTTATAATATAAGTATAAGCTTGGAATATAAGGAGATGTTTGGTGTGTATCCAATAAAATTTGAAAACTTGTACTATGATAAAATTTGGGGAGGCAGAGATTTAGAGCTTTTTAGGAGTAACCTTCCGGAGGGTAATATAGGAGAAAGCTGGGATATAGCCTGCCATAAAAATGGTATGGGTATAGTAAAGAATGGAAAATTTAAAGGAATTAGGTTTGATGATCTTATTAAGACTCAAGGAGATAAGCTATTGGGAACAAAAATTAAAGGCAATAGATTTCCCCTTCTTGTAAAGCTAATAAATGCCAGGGAGAAACTTTCAATACAAGTTCATCCAGACGATATATATGCGAAAAAAGTAGAAAATGATTCAGGAAAGACAGAGGTATGGTATGTTATTGAAGCATTTGAGGGGGCAAGTTTGATAGTTGGAACTAAAGATGGATGCAGCATAGGCGAATTTAAAAAGGCTATAAACAATGGAAACTTGGAAAAGTATATGAACAGAATTCCTGTTAAAAAAGGTGATGTATATTTTATAAAAAGTGGTCTTGTACATGCCATATGTGAAGGAGTTATATTGGCAGAAATCCAACAAAATAGTGATATAACTTACAGAGTATATGACTATGGAAGGGGAAGGGAGTTACATATTAATAAAGCCTTAGACGTAGTAAATCTAAAATTAAAGGGAAATAAGAGCAGAGGTATTAGTATAAAAAGGGATGGTTATAAAAAAACCTATCTTTGTTTATCAAAAGAAATTTCTTTGGAGTTATATGATATTCAAATTGAAGCAGCAGAAAAAAGTGATAGAGAAAGGTTTTATATATTTACCTGTGTTGATGGTAATGGCAAGATAGCTTACAATGGTGGTTTTGAAGATATATTTAAAGGAGACAGCGTGCTTGTTCCGGCTTCCCTTGGAGAATATAGTTTAAAAGGTAACATGAAATTGCTTAAAAGCTATGTTCCAGATTGTAATAAAGTAGAAAATAATATATTAAATGAAATAAGAAAATTTTAAATAATATATCTTTTAATAAATAATAGTTATTTTAAATAAAATGAAAAATATTTATAAATACTATTGCAAAATAATAATTAATATTATATAATAATTCATACCAAGGGAAATGAAAATTATATGAAATAATTTAAGGAGGAATTTTAAATGAAAAAATTTGTTTGTGCTGTTTGTGGATATGTTTATGAGGGTGAAAATCCACCAGAAAAATGTCCTGTATGTGGTGCACCATCAGATAAATTTGTTGAAAAGGTAGAAGGAGAAATTAGTTGGGCAGATGAACATAAAGTGGGTATTGCTAAAGGTGTAGATGAAAAAGTATTAGAAGAATTGAGAGCTAGCTTTACTGGAGAATGTTCTGAAGTAGGAATGTACCTTGCTATGAGTCGTCAAGCTGATAGAGAAGGTTATCCAGAAGTTGCAGAAACATATAAGAGAATAGCTTTTGAAGAAGCAGATCATGCAGCTAAATTTGCAGAATTATTGGGAGAAGTAGTATTACCTGATACAAAGAAAAATCTGCAGATGAGAGTAGATGCAGAGACAGGTGCTTGTAAAGGTAAAAAGGATTTAGCTACTTTAGCTAAAAAATTAAACTATGATGCAATTCATGATACAGTACATGAAATGTGTAAAGATGAAGCAAGACATGGAGCTGCTTTTCAGGGATTGTTGAATAGATACTTTAAATAAATGCAAAGGACTGATCACTAAATAATTAGTGTATCAGTCCCTTTTTATACTCTATGCTAAATACATAAAATAAGATAGACAATCTTTTGTTGGAGTTTCAAAATCTATGTTTCTCTTATGGTAGGCATCACCGTTGTAGTCATAACCTTGATTATCACAAATATAAGCATAATCAAAACTTTTTGGATCTACCCATTTCATGAATGTATATGTATGAGTAGGGCCGCTTCCATAAGAAGTGGTAAAGCATATATCTCCTGGTAAAAGTTTAGATAAATCTGTAGAAGTTTGCCATCCTCTGCTTTGAAGTTGAGATGTAAGTTGATTAGTATTTGCTACAGATTCTGGAAGATCAGTCATTCCGGCTCTTCTAAGAGCTTCGCTTGCATAAAACACACAGTTATTACTTGTGTCTCCGCCGTGAAGTTCGACAGCTCTATCTAGTACAGATTGTCTATTATCATAATTCATAAGATAATTATAAAGGTTTGTCCCAATTTGAGATTGAATTCTATAGTCATTCATAACAGATGGTACAGGTTCAAATGCTTTTATAGTTAAATTTAACGTTACTGGTTTACTATATCCATCAACAGTACCTGTATAAGCGTATACACCTGGTATGCTTGTCATGTCTACGGACTTGTTCCAAGATACATTTACAGAGGTAGTAGTATCATTTGACATTTTAGCAGTTACTTGTGTAGGTAAGGTGTAATCATCTTCCTGATTTATAGTTACACTTATGTTATCTATAGAAGATATAACTGGTGCTGTTTTAAATTCTACTACAGTAGGATTTTTAAGCTTTCTGTTGTATCTGGATACTATATTTCCACTTATAGTTAAGGTATAGTCTGTGTCTGGATTACAAACATTCGTAGGTGATACGATAACTGACATTCCGTAATCTGGTGAAGATAAAGTTAGAGGAACTTCAGTATTATTATTGTCAACTAGTCTTATTTTACCATTTAAGGAATTTACATCTACTGGCTGGTTAAAGCTTATCTTCCACTTTTTGCTTACAGGAATACTAACTTTTACAATGGTATCATAATTCGTGCTTTGGCCGACGTTTGAATTAGCTTTTTCTGGAGTATTGTTTTCGCTGGTGCTTTTATCATAGCTTCTATTAGTGTTACCATCAATAGCTTTTGAATTAGAAATATCTTTATTAGTATCTAAACTAGTTGAAGCGGTAACAGTTGATACGTCAGAAGACTTGTCCATATTATTTGCAGCTAATGCAATTGTGCAGTGAGAGCCTTGAGCAATTGCATAAATTCCGCAAAATAATACGAAGTTTTTAATAAGTTTCTTCACTTTTTAATCGCTTCTTTCTATTTTGATTTTAATTTATGTAAAAAATATGCCATATCTATTAAGTTAAATTTTATCCCATTACTCCACCGAACTTTGTAAAAGTAATTTGCACAAAATCATAGACTTTAGTTCTCTGCTTTTTTTCAAGGCGGGGTAAAGAATAGATGTATCTCTAGATAAGTTCAATAGATTTAGGCATATTTGCTTATAATTTTTCATGTAAAAGGGTAAAATTATAATAACAAATAAGAGTATAGCATAATATTAATATATAGTCTATATAGCGGATAATATACAATATTCTGAAGGCGTATAGACGATTAAATTTAAGGCATTTTCAAAGAAATAGCCATCCAGCCAGTATGCTAGTCTATTTTCTTTCAAATGCCTAAAAGAGGAGAATTTTCTTTGAAGGAAAGAGCATTTAATAAATTAAAGGAATTTATTTTTAGATTTATACAAGACGATGTATTAGCACTGGCTTCACAGCTTGCATATAGCCTATTATTTTCTATTTTTCCTTTTTTAGTATTTCTTATAAGCCTTATAGGGTATAGTGATATAAGTAGTAATGATATATTGCTAATTTTAAGTAATGTATTGCCTAAAAATGCACTGGAATTAATAGAAAATACAGTAATTAAAACTGCTAATAGCAAAAATATTGAACTTTTATGTTTAAGCTTGATTCTTACACTATGGGCGCTATCAGGTGGATTTCATGCTGTTATAAAAGGATTGAATAAAGCATATGATCAAAGAGAAACTAGATCCATATTTAAGATATATATTATATCTATACTATGCACCCTAGGAGTAACGTTGATAATATTATGTACTTTATTGTTTTTAGTATTTGGGCAAATGATTGGAAGTTTTTTAGCTTTTAAATTAGGGTTTTCTGAGGGATTTGGCTTTTTATGGAATATGTTACGATATGTGATTATATTTTTTGGAACCATATTTATATTTGCAGCAGTCTATATTTCTACTCCAAATGTAAGGCTTACGTGGAGAAAGGTATTACCAGGTGCGGTTTTTTCCACTATAGGCATCGTAATAGCTTCTATGGGTTTTGCCTTTTATGTAAATAATTTTGGAAATTATTCTAAAATTTATGGAAGTATAGGAGCCGTAATAGTGCTTTTAACCTGGCTTTTTATTTTATCTACAATAACTATTTTAGGAGGAGAGTTTAACTCAGTATTATTTAAGAAAGAAAAAAATAGATTTTAGTTGTGTTTCCTGTGTATCAGCACACTTGCTTGTATAAAAAAGTTTTATATAAAATTAAAAATATATTGACAAAACTTTAGGTAGTTGTATAATATAAATATAAATCATAGTAAAACACTCAACAATACTTTGAAAAAGAAAAGTAACTTAAATTAAATTTTGCAGAGAAGAAACGGTTGGTGAAAGTTCCTAAATTAAGTTTAAGTGAAGTGCCCTTTGGAGTTATGTGGTCGAATTAATAGTAGATTACATCGGGTTCACCCGTTATAGTGATAGAACATAGCGCTGTGTTCGATTGAGAGTTGGATTTTTTAAAAATCTAATTAGAGTGGAACCACGGAGTATAAACTCCGTCTCTATATAATATATAGAGACGGAGTTTTTTTAATTTCAAAGTAAATTTCATGCTTAAAATATTAATTCTTATATAAAATTTTGGGAGGTACTAATAATGATATTTACTAATGCTATAGATATGATAGGTAATACACCTTTGTTTAAACTTGATAATTTTGAAAATGAGGATGCAGCTGATATATATGTTAAACTCGAAAAATTCAATCCAGGTGGAAGCATTAAAGACAGAGCTGCCCTTGGTATGGTTGAAAGAGCTGAAAGAGAAGGACTTTTAAAAAAAGGTGACACAATAGTGGAGCCAACTAGTGGTAATATGGGAATAGCTCTTGCAATGATAGGAAAATTAAAGGGATATAAAGTTACAATTGTAATGCCAGAAACTATGAGTGTAGAGAGAAGGAATATGATAAAGGCTTATGGGGCAGAATTAGTTTTGACAGATGGAGCTAAAGGTATGAAAGGAGCTATAGAGAAATCCTATGAAATTGGTAAAGATAAAGAGGGGTACTATATACCACAGCAGTTTATAAATACTGCTAATCCTAAGAAGCATTATGAAACTACAGCAGAGGAAATTTTAAAGGATTTAAAAGATGTAGATGCTTTTGTAGCTGGTGTTGGTACTGGAGGAACAACAATAGGAGTAGGAGAAAACTTGAAAAAGCACAATAAAGATGTAAAGGTAGTTGCAGTAGAGCCAGCAGGTTCACCAGTTCTATCAGGAGGTAAAACTGGAGCTCATAAAATACAGGGTATAGGAGCAGGGTTTGTACCTGATATTTACAAATCAGAAGTTGTAGATGAGATTATAACTATAACAGATGAAGAAGCTTTTAAATATGCTAGACTTATGGGAAAAGAAGAGGGAATACTAGTTGGTATATCTTCAGGAGCTAATATAGCTGCAGCAATTCAGGTGGCAAAAAAACTTGGAAAAGGTAAAAAAGTAGTAACTGTAGCACCAGATGGAGGAGAGAAATATCTATCCATGGGATTATATGATTAGTATGTAATTCAATCAATTCACAGTTCACAGTTCATAATTTTGGTAGATTTTTCTCTGCGAGTGTTATGAAAAATCTAAAAACTAAGTAGTATGAACATTAAATTTTTAGATTTTCTGTGATAACAAAAAATCATCCTTAATTGTGCATCGTGCATTGTGAATTGATTACTTAGTATTATTCAAAATTTGAGCAATAAATTTGAAAGGAGAAAACAATGAGAAACCCATTTAAGTTATTAGCTTATGATATTAAGAATGCTATGAAAAATGATCCAGCGGCTAGGAATCCGTTAGAGGTTTTTATATTATATCCCTTTATTCATGCTTTGATACAGTATAGAATAGCACATTTTTTTTATAATAAGAAATGTTTCTTTATTGCTAGATTAATATCACAAATTGCTAGGGGTTTAACTGGAATAGAAATACACCCAGGGGCTAAAATAGGAAAGGGATTATTTATAGATCATGGCATGGGTGTTGTTATAGGTGAAACTGCAGAGGTTGGAGATAATGTAACACTTTATCATGGAGTGACTTTAGGAGGAACAGGAAAGGATACGGGAAAAAGGCATCCTACAGTAGGAAATAATGTATTTATAGGAAGTGGAGCAAAACTTTTAGGGCCAATAGTTGTAGGCGATAATGTAAAAGTGGGGGCAAATTCAGTAGTTTTGAAAGATATACCAGCAAATTGTACTGTAGTAGGTATACCAGCTAAAGTAGTTAAGGCTGAAAGTAATACTGTTATAGAAATAAAAGACTATGCAGGAAGAAGAAAAAAGATATATAATGAAATGATAATATAATTTCTATATAAGCAGGTGAAATGTTTGAACTATAAAGAAGATATACTGAGTTACTGTAATAAGATTGGATTGAATACTGTAGGATTTACAAAATGCAGAATATTCACCGAATTAAAAGATTGTTTTAAATATAGAAAAGAAAACTTGCTTGAAAATGAATTCGAAGAAAAGAATATTGAAAATAGAGTTAATCCATATGTGTATATGGATGGGGGAAAGACAATAATATCAATTGCCTTTCCCTATTTATTTGAAAAACAAGATGAGGAAAATATAAGCTTTTCTCTATATACTAGAGGAAAAGACTACCATGTAGTAGCACGTTATTATTTACAAAAAGTGTGTAATTTTATAAAAGGTTTAGGGGGAAAAGCTGAATACTTTGTAGATAGCAATTCTTTGCCTGAGAGATATATAGCTTTTCAGTGTGGAATAGGGTTTATAGGAAAAAATAATATGATTATTACAGATAAATATGGATCTTATGTTTTTTTAGGAGAAA
>DAIMMR010000143.1:0-8675 GCA_036720575.1 Clostridium sp. | reverse complement strand
TCGCAACGTACACTTGGAGAAGTGGGAGTATTAGAGCAGGTAGTCATCGGATAAAGTTTTAAATTATAAATATGTTTTTGCAATTTTTCATCTATTTTAAAAATTAAATTTCCTATTTACAGTCTCTTTGATGCCTCATATGCAAGAGGAGACCTCTCACATTCATCATGTTTCAAAGTTATTTGATAACATAACTTGCTTCCTTTCATCTTTTCTGAAGCATAACACAACCCGTTGGATCTTGAATCTAAAAAAGCTTGATCTATTTGCTCTGGATCCCCTACTAAAAGCAGTTTTGTACCTGCTCCAACTCTCGTTATAATTGCTTTTACCTGTTTTGGAGTTAGATTCTGAGCTTCGTCAATTACAAGCCAATTTTTTACAATAGATCTTCCTCTCAAATAACCTACTGCCTCTGTAGTTATAATTCCCCTGTCAAATAATTCTCTTATTTTATCAGCTAATTCCTTTTCATTTTTATATCTTTCCTTTTCATCAGAATCCACTAATATTTCTAGATTGTCTAATATTGGTCTCATAAAAGGCGATATTTTTTCCTGTTCTGTACCCGGAAGAAATCCTATATCTTCATCCATAGTAACATTAGGTCTGCATACTAGCATCTTTCTATACTTTCCTTTGTCTTCTTCCATTATACTATGAAGACCTACTGCCAATGAAAATAAAGTTTTTGCTGTTCCAGCAGGACCTTTTATTATCACAAGTGGAGCCTTTTCTGCATCTGTTAAAAGTGCCTCTAACATAAACTTCTGCCCTACGTTTCTTGGAACTATTCCAAGAGGTGTACTATCTTTAAAACAAAGTGAAACTATTTTTTTACCGTCAAATCTTCCAAGAGCAGTCTGTTTAGGATTACTTAAACAATGTATTATAATAAACTCATTTGCGTAAAGAGGTGGAGCAAAGTATTCTGCATTATCCTCATTATAACAAGTTATTTTATCAACTTTCATATATTTGTTACTATAAAATTCTGTTATATCCTTTTCAGAAGCATATACATCTATCCTTCCTGTATACTGACTTTCATCTTCGGGAACAACTTTTTCATAGAAATCTTCTACCTCTATATTTATTATATCAGCCTTAATTCTTTCAAATATATCCTTTGTTATCAAACATACATTCTCACCACTTTCTTTAAGGCCTTTACACACCTGTATTATTCTGTTATCCGGTTTGCTTTTGTCCCAAGCTGGGGGCAACTGTACATCATAGTGGTTCATTTCAACCCTTAGCTTTCCACCACCTGGCAAGTCCACTCCTTGGTTAAGTTTACCACTTTTCCTAAAGTCATCTATAAGCCTAGCTGCATACCTAGCATTGGCACCAAGATCATTTTTGTTCTTTTTAAATCCATCTAGCTCTTCCAGTACTACTTCAGGTATAACCACATCTCCATCATCAAAAGTCAATATAGCCCCTGGTGAATACAAAATAACATTGGTGTCTAAAACATAAGTTTTTTTCAAAGCCATTCCTCCCCTCTACCATTATTATAATATATTCATTTAAATATATAAATGAATTAAATTTCATAAACTTTCAAAATATATTTTGAATTATCTACATAAAAAAATAGGCACTAGTAATAACCAGTGCCTATTTTTCATAATATAATAATTGGGGATCAAAATATTATGCTATCTTTGTTTCATCGGTATATTGCTAATATTAACTATTATATGTGACAATATGGTGTCAAATATATTAAATATTTATTTACTTTTTTAATACTTTATGAATTAATATGAGTTAAAAGGACTGGCACACTAATTAATTAGTGTGCCAGCCCCTTTTTATCATATATTTACTTTAGATTTTGTTCATAAGCCTGAATCATTTTTTTAACCATATTTCCACCTACAGAGCCTGCTTCTCTTGAAGTTAAGTCTCCATTATAACCATTCTTTAAATTTACTCCAACTTCTTTAGCTGACTCCATTTTAAATTGATCTAATGCTGCTTTAGCTTGTGGAACTACTGGATTATTACTATTTGTCATAGTACTCACTCCTTTTTATAGTAAACTTTACTGGTTACATTTAAAGTTTCTGCATTCTTAAAAAAATTACTCCAGGTAATTAAATGAATATTTAGTACTTGTTTCAATATAAGCTAATAAACATAAATATTTTTAAATTTTTTACTGCTTTGTAATAAGAAAGTAAGCACTGTTAGCTACCAGCACTTACCTCTTTCAATAGATACATATAATTATCCGATCGCCACCATTGCTAATACTCCCATCGCACTCTGTGAAAGCGACTATCACCAAATCAAAGATTTGGGATATCTGCTTTTCTATCAAAGTGGGAGATAAGCACTGCTACGCGCCTGGATAAGTTCTTCTAAGGTTCAGCTGGAGAAAGTCATCCTTATAAGCAAATTCCATCTGAACCTAAGAATCACTTGATACTATCCTCATTTTCGCTAAGGTCATTTCCCTAGGACACTATTATATTACCCAATATCCCTAACAATATGACACCATATACATTATGTAAATATTCATAAAAAACATTTGGATAAAAAATAATCATTTTGATAATAGTAGATTTTATACTAGATTTTATAAGTTGTGAAGATACTAGATTACAATTACAATTAAATTAGTTACACTATTTAGAATCAATTAGGCATTTGAAAGAAAATAACAAATCAAAGATGCGACGAATATTTTTTATCAGACAAGGAGACAGGTTCCGCAGATAGTGAATCCTATCTAAGGGTTCTACCGACGCAGTATGGTAAAAAATAGGCTAGCATACTGACTAGTTATTTCTTTGAAAATGCCTTATAAGGAGCATTGTAAAATGTGGAAAACTTATGGAAGATTTATAATAAATAGCATATTTGTATTCTTAATTTGTTTCTTAATGTTAATACCAAAATCAGTTCGCGCTGCTTCTGGACAGGTTTCTAGGATCGGAGAATTTAATAGATATGCAACTGCTGCTAAAAGTGCAACTACAAATTGGACTAGCAGTAAAAATGTGGTATTGGTGTGTGGTGAAATATATGCAGATGCAGTAAGTGGGGTAACCCTTTCAAAAAAGTTAGATGCTCCTATACTTTTAACTACTTCTAACTTACTTAATTCATATACTAAATCTGCATTAGACATCTTAAAACCCCAAAACATATATATTATAGGAGGGACTTCCTGTGTATCACAAAATATAAGAAATGAACTTAAAAATTATGGTTACAATTTAATAGAATTAAGTGGGAAAAATAGATACGAAACCAATGTATCTGTTGCTAATGAATTGGTCAAATTAGGTGTGAATACCCTGAATGTAATGCTTGTTTCAGGAAAAGGATTTTCAGATGCCCTATCAGCTGCACCTATAGCAGCAGCCAAAGGACAAATTCTTTTACTCGGAAACAATGATGACGACTCAATGGAACCAGTTTTAACCTTTATTAAAAATAACAATTCAAATGTTACAGTTATTGGTACACAAAACGTATTAAATGACAATATGTATAATAAAATAGGTGCTGTGAAAAGAGTAAATGGTGGAGCTAACAGATTTGAAACCAATCTAAATATGTTAAATGAATACCAGGATATATTAAAAAATGATAAGCTGTTTATAGCAAATGCAGGTGGAGAAGATTTTCCAGATCCTCTTATAGCCTCTTCTTTAGCCGGTAAATGGTCATCACCATTGGTGCTTGTAGATGGTGATAATTCCCCTTCTACAGAGGAAACATTAAAATACATAAAAAATAAAGCAACTAATTTAACGGACTTAAATGCCATAGGCGGAAAAAATGTTATTTCAGATAATATTATTTCAAAGATAAATAATGCAATTTCCAATGACATAGTTTCAATAACTACAAATGGATTAAATCAAATTAAAATTACATTCAACACTGAAATCAACAAAGAAACAGCCGAATTTGTAGGGAATTATCAAATTGACGGAATTGATCTTACCCCCAATATATCTTCAGCTTCCCTGCAGGATGATAATAGGACTGTACTAGTTACTCTTGCAAATCCATATCCACAATATAAGAGCATAATTTTTACTTTAAAAAACACTGTACTAGATAAGAATTTAAATGTCATAACGCCTAAAATTGAAAAGGAAATTATCTTTCTAGACATAACTGCTCCTAAAATACAAGCACTAACGTTGTACGGCAGTAATAAACTAATACTTGAATTTTCAGAACCAATAAGGATAAAGACAGATAATCTATCTTCTATGAAAATCAATGGTCAAAGTATAGTGGGCCTTGGATTAAACACATCCTTAAGTACTTTTTATGAAAAATCAGGCGTATGGTCAATGGAAGTAGTCCTTTATTTTGATACACCCCTTAAAGAAGGTGTAAATACTTTCAAAATTTCCCGGGGAATCTCAGGTAAACAGTTCGATGACGCTGCAGGATTTCCTATAGAAGAAACTTCTATAAATTTTAATGTTAATTCATTAAAGGACAATCCTCAAATTGTAGAAGCTAATTATACTACAGATGGAATTATTTGTATAACTTACAATAGAGCTATGGATACTGAAACAGCACTTAATATAAATAATTATAAAATAAATGGAAATACAATAGCGGCCTCCTCCATAGATTTTTGCCCGGGATCAAATGATAAAATTGTTGAAATAAGAATTATAAATTCTTTACTTAATATTGGAAGTAATATTATAAGCGTCTCAGACAATGTTAAAGACGCCTATGGCAATAATATATATGACAATTCCAGTACAAGTTTTGAAGTTGAAGATAATACTGTAAAACCACAAATTACACAATTTGAAATACTCGACAGTCAAACAATAAACATAAAATTCAACCAATATGTAATGAATATATATGCAACCAATAAATCAAATTATAAATTGGTTGATTCTGATGGAAGAGACATAAGCTATAAAATTGATGAGATAATACCTGCTGTCAGAGTTAATAATGACAATACAAATACCTATAATATAAAATTTACAAGAGATAATGCTTTAACAGATTTAACATACACTTTAGTTATTAAAAATATCATTGATGCTAACTTAAAGCCTAATGTGATGGATGATTATACTGTAACTTTCAATGGAATAGATAACATAGATCCCAAAGTTACAGCTATAGTCCAAAAATCAGATAATCCGCAAAAAATAGTTATTTTTTTCAATGAACCCATGGATGCAGATTCACTAAAGAATCCTTCAAATTATTATTTTGTAGATGGTACAGGTAGTACTGAAGCATTGCCTTATAATGCAGTAATTACTCCTGGTGAAGATAATACTTATGTGCTCATTAAATTTCCATCTAATTATATATTAAGCTGCGGGACTTCAGAAAATAATGTACTCAAAGTAGGCGTGGAATATGTTAAGGATAAATCTCTAAATACTTTATCAGGAATAGCTTATGTTGATAACATAAGTAGAGATTATAGTACAGGGCCATCCCTTGTTTTAAATACTGTAAAATTTTTTTACGATGGTGATGATTTAAAGGTACAGTTTATTCTAACTTCTGACCTGGACACTTTAAACCTAAATGATTTTAAAATTGCAGGGATGACTCCTGATGGTGGTACTATATCCGGAAGGAAAGTAATTCTTACTTTTGCTAGTGGGATTGAAGATAATGTGAAAATCAACATGGTAAAGTCAGCTGGAGTTAATGCATTACTTACAATTGAAAATCCAATTTCTAAAGATATAGCAGGACGTACTCTAAAAGAAGGATCAGACAATGTATACAGTATGCTGCTTCCTCCAAGAACTGATTCCAGTTTGTGGCTTGTAAGCAGCACCACGGGAAATAACTCTGTAACAATAGCATTTGATGAGGATATAGACGATAGTATTTATGGATTGTACTACGATAATTTTATATTTACAAATGAGAGCACTGGTGGAAAACTAAATCCTACATCTGTATCAGTTAATGGTAAAAATGTAACCTATAAATTTGAAAACGGCTCTATAAAGTCTGGAGATAGAATTAACATTCATACTGCATTGTCTTCTGTAGATGTTAACATAAGAAGTAAAAAAGATGCCAGTGGAGAAAATTCTGTATACATTCCGTCAAAATATGATTTGAGAGTAAGGACAGTAATTTCCAATTAAAATAATTATATTTTATTAACAAATTTCAATTTTACACATAGTATATAATATAAATATTTTCACGGAGGTATTACATGAATATCAATTCTACTAGCGACAGCAGTAGTAAAGAAAATCCTGAAGACTTCGATATTTCCCAAAATATATGTCCATATTACTCAATGTCTTATTATGATGAACCAATAGATGATGAATACGAGGACGAAGATCCTGATGAATATGACTTCGATCCTGAAGATGACGGATACAGACACAGGAGACCTAAAAGAAGACGCAGAAGGCGCAGACCTAGAAGAAGACGTAGAAGGATGCATAGACCTTTCATGCCATTCGTATTCCCTGTAATGATGTATGATGATTATGATGATTGGTATTAATATTAAAAGGTAAGCTTATAATAGGTACTAGCAAATTGCTAGTACCTATTATAATTATGTATTCTTTAGTAAATCTATAATGCGTATTTATCCGATCGCTACCATTTCCTCACATACAAAATTTCAACTTAATATAAAAAAATTGCGAAACAATATTTTCAAGAGAACAATTGACAGAGGACAGCGATGGTTGTAAAGCATTAAGATTATTGCAGGTTACCATAAATAACATCTCCAATATATCTATAACCCTTGTCACTAGGATGTGCTGTATTTGTTCCACTTCCCCCTGAATAATCGTTTTTAGCCATTCCAAACAAACCTTCCTTTTGTGCAGCAGTATAATCCTTATAATAAGCTTTATAAATGTCTATAACGCCTGTATTATACGTATCTGCTATTTCATATAAGGACATAACATAAGCAGACCAGTTTGTTGTCCATGTCTCAGCAGGCATTTGATTTGAGACCAAGCACACATCACTGCCTCTTTCTTTCCAATAACTTACTAAGTTTACCATGCTTTCCTTATAAGCTTGAACAGAAATGTCTCGTCCTGCTTCATTAAGTCCAAAAGACAGTAATACTAAATCTGGCTTTGGTGATACATTCCAAATTTTCTTTGTGGTATCTGTAGTAAAATAACTTGCCATTTTACTAGAAATTGCTATCTTATCTATTTCAATTCCCGTGGTACTTGATGAGGCAATTGCACCTTCTATAAAAATATTGGATGTTTTATTTGGAGTTATTACTAATGTATGTCTTGTATTAGTTAAGCCTGAATAAGAAACTTTGTGTGAAAAGCTTTCTGTTTCTCCTAAACAGTCTATAGTGCCTACTTTTTTACCATCTATGGTTACAACAGCTGTACCTCCATCTTTTGCCTTAGAATACAATAAATCTAAACTTTTCCCCGTAAAAGTTAAAGCTGCTGGTAAAATACTTTTATTAGAAATTCCAATGCATCCACCAAAACCACCAACATTAGAAGTAAATTCTTTAGAGGCACCAGAAACGCTCCAACCTGTTCCTAGCTTCCATCTAGGTTTAGTACCAGAAGGAAGAGCACCTTCGTATATACTAATAAAGCCTTCCCCTGCATTTCCAAATTGACTTTGCAGTGATGACTTCATTACACCAACCCAAGATTTGTTTACCTCATCGCTAGAATATTCACCCCTAGTATTGGATTCACCTATACAATATATTCTCACCTTTTGGGTACTTGTATCTTTCAATTTATTTTTATATTTTAACAAACCTGCATTTATATTGTATCCATATTTTTCATAAGGTGATTCTTTATGAATTACTTTTTTGGGGGTTGGTTTAGTTTTCTTTATTACATTAATTTTTGCTGAACTTACAAAAAGTATGACACAATATGCAAATACAGCAGAAATAATGATTGATATCTTTTGACGCATATTAATACTCCTTTACCTATTTTTAAAGTACAAAGTTCAAAGTTCAAATATCAAATAAGAATAATTTTCTTCCTAACGTCAGAAAATATTAAAATTATAGATTTCCTGAGGTACGAGGGAAATCATCTTTATTTGTTCTTTGTTATTTGAACTTTGTTATTTTCAAAAATTTTACTTCGTAATTTTTTGATATTAAATCAAAATTTTATATATGTGAAAATTGAGTTTTTAATTCTTCTCTTTAATATATGTAGAAATCATACACCAAATACATTGTAAAATACGTAATTGTGAATATATTTATGCTTTTGTAAAATAATAAATCTATAATATCACAAAAGTAGGTGAAATAACTATGATAGTCATATATCATGACGTGGGAGGTGCCCACTCTACTGCCGCAGCAGCCAATATACATATTGGGAACCTGCCAATGGATAGAATACCAAGTAAAAAAGAATTACTTGATTTACCAACCTTTGATAAAATAGAAAAAAAGGATCTTGGACGGCTAATTTATATTGGCAAAGATGAATTTAATGCAGACGTATACACTTTAGCTAGGAAGTATGCTCCAGATATAGTAATACCTGCTATTATGGATATGTACTCTGCTAAATGAGGGATGCCTCATATGTAAATTTTTTACACAAAGGAAGCATCCCTCTAAACATTCTTTTAACTTTTTTGTGCGAAATTCTCTCACCTCTTAGGCGGGAGATGGATAGCAC
>DAIMMR010000142.1:0-8690 GCA_036720575.1 Clostridium sp. | reverse complement strand
TTTACGAACTTGGAATAGAAACAATACCTTCTGAGTCAGTTTGTTATCCAGGAAAGATGGTTCATGGACATATAATGGATCTTGTAAATAAAGGAATAAAGTTCATATTTTATCCATGCATACCTTATGAGAAAAAAGAACAGGAGAAGGCAGATAATAATTATAATTGTCCTATAGTAACGTCTTATCCTGAAGTTATAAAAAACAATATGGATGTACTAAGAGAAAAAGGTATTAATTTTAAGAATCCATTCTTGTCTTTGAATAATGAACCAAAGCTTGTGAAGAGACTTGAAGAGGAGCTGAAAGAATTTAATATACCACAAAAAGAAATATCTTCTGCAGTGGCAAAAGCTTTCAAAGAGGGTAGAAAGGTAAAAAAAGATATAAGGTCAAAAGGTGAAGAAGTAATAAAGTACCTTAAAGATACAGGCAAAAAGGGAATAGTACTTGCAGGAAGACCTTATCATATTGACCCGGAAATAAATCATGGTATACCTAACATAATAACATCTTACGGTATGGCAGTATTGACTGAGGATTCTGTAGCACATCTTGGGGAAGTGGAAAGACCTTTAAGGGTAGTTGATCAGTGGGTATATCATTCTAGATTGTATGCTGCAGCAAGTTTTGTAGCTAAGCAGGACAACCTAGAGTTGGTACAACTAAATTCATTTGGATGTGGATTAGATGCAGTAACTACAGATCAAACACAGGAAATACTAAATAAATACGGAAAAATATATACAGTGCTTAAAATTGATGAGGGCAGTAACTTAGGAGCCGTTAAGATAAGAATACGTTCTCTTAAGGCAGCTATTGACGAGAGAGATAAATGTGGTTTCAAACCTCATAAAATTGGACGTGATTATAAAAAGGTATTGTTTACAGAAGATATGAGAAAAAAACATACTATATTGTGTCCACAGATGTCACCTATACATTTTCAATTTTTACAAGAAGCTTTTAATGCATCAGGATATAACCTGAAGGTATTGCCTTCTGTAGATAAAAAAGCAGTTGATGAAGGACTTAAATATGTAAATAATGATGCTTGCTATCCTTCAATAATAGTAGTGGGACAAATGATAGAGGCATTAAAATCTGGAAAATATGATTTGAACAACACCTCTCTAATAATGTCTCAAACAGGGGGAGGATGCAGGGCTTCGAACTATATAGCTTTTATAAGAAAAGCTTTGAGAGAGGCTGGTATGGAAAATATACCTGTGATATCTGCGAATGTGGTAGGATTAGAAAAAAATCCAGGATTTAAAATTACTGCTGGACTTATAAATAAATCTATGATTGCACTTTTGTATGGAGATTTATGTATGAGAGTGTTGTATAGAGTAAGACCTTACGAAAAGATTCCAGGGTCTGCAAATACACTTTATAAAAGATGGGTTGACAAATGTAAGGAGAATGTTAGAAATGGGAGCCGAAGCCAATTTAAGGAAAATGTATACAGCATAGTAGAAGATTTTGACAATCTTGAATTGAATAAAATTAAGAAACCTAGAGTTGGAGTAGTAGGAGAGATATTGGTTAAATTTCATCCTACGGCTAATAATAATATTGTAAATGTTTTGGAAAAAGAAGGTGCAGAAGCGGTAGTTCCAGATTTGACAGACTTTATTTTATATTGTTCTTATGATGCTGAATTCAAGTATAAATACCTGGCTGGAAGTTATAAGGATAATATTATAAATAAATTGGTAATTAAATTTATTGAACATTATAGGAAACATATGAAAAAAGCACTTGAAGATAGTAAAAGATTTACTCCGCCGTCAAGTATTGAGGAATTGGCAAAGTATGCTTCTAAAGTGCTCTCTATAGGAAATCAGACTGGTGAAGGTTGGTTCTTAACTGCTGAAATGATAGAACTTATAAGAAGTGGAACTAAAAATATCGTATGTATGCAGCCTTTTGCTTGCCTGCCTAACCACGTAACAGGTAAGGGAATGATAAAGGAATTAAAGAGAAGGTACAGGGGAAGTAATATTGCTGCTATAGACTATGATCCAGGAGCAAGTGAAGTAAATCAGTTAAATAGATTAAAACTCATGCTGTCTGTGGCATTTAAATCTATGGAGAACGAAGCTCCTACTCAGAAACAGAAAGAAAAATTAGTACCTAAAGCAGTGCTTGTACAAAGTGGAACCAAATAATATGGGGTTTCTAAGCAAAAAATCAACGTATACTCCACATATTTTTTACAACCCTCAGCTCGATTAAATATTTTGATAAGGCTAAGTAAAAAATTCTAAAATCTAAGGACTTTTGAAAACTCGTACCTCAAACAATTCGAAAGTCCTTAGATTTTTTTACGAATTTTTTACTAAGTCTTATATGCAAAATATTTAAAAGAGCTTCGTTATTGTAAAAATATGCTTGCGTATAAGTTGATTTTTAAGTTAGAAACCCCATAACTATATAGAATGTTTAATTTTACACTTATGGAGTTCTCTAATTGAAATTTGTCATTACATGATTTGTATAAGTTAACTTTCAATTAGAAATTCTATAGAGATGATAGAATTTCTAAACATTTTAACATAATTGTAGTATCCTTCATATTAATAATATAAATATTAATGTTTTTTGGAGGATTTTATGACTAGAAAGAAGTTTTGCATAAGTTGTATTTTACTCTCGTTTATATTTATAGTTACTCTTTTTGCAGGATGTGGTGGTAAGAAAGATAGCAAGGCATTAGTTACAGTAAAATTGAACGAGGTAGCAAGGTCTGTATTTTATGCACCTATGTATGTGGCAATAAATAAGGAAATGTTTAAAGAGCAGGGGATAAATATAGATCTAACAACAGGTCAGGGTGCAGAAGCTGCCATATCAAAAACACAAGAAGACGCAATCTGTGAAATTACGTCTTCTCAATATTATTATCACCATATTCAATAAGATTTATTTGTAAAATTTCATCTTTACCATACCATACTATATTTTTTATTAAAGAATTTAAAAGCAATTTTTTACTATCAATATCCATTGAAGCAAAGAACTTTTTAAAATCCAAAAGCTGATCTTTTATTGAATTTAAAAATTTTTCAGAACAGACAGTTGAATTTGTAGAAGTTGATAATTTAGTTACTTTATTTTTCAAATCCACATTTTCTTTTCTTATATCAGACATTTCTTTTTTTATTATTTGCAAAATATCTATATTATCTTCTAAGAGAGAAAATTTTTTAATCAAACCTTTAAGAATTTTGTTATTAGAATCAATCTTTTTTTTAAATCTAAGTATTTGTTTGGAACATTTATCTCTATTTATCTTATTTGACGGATCTGATTTATAAATACGTAAAAGTGCAGATATATCCAAATGCAAAAAATATTTTTCTACGTATTCTTCAGCCTTATAGGCATTTAACATTTTATTTTTGCATCTGCTGCTGGCTCTATTTTTTAAATTACATCGGTAATAGCGTTCTAAGAAATCTTTTTTTTTATTGTAATGAGACCAGGAGGACATGCCTGAGCCGCATTCACCACAAATAATCATTCCTGAAAGCAAAAATTTTCTGCCAGTACCACAGCGAGGAGAAGATTTTTTCTTACTTTCTTCTAGTATATTGTGACACTTTACCCATATATCAGAACTCACAACGGCCTCATGTTTGCCCACAGATACAATCCATTTATCTATAGGGTTTTCTTTTTTGCCGCCTGCTTTTTTATTATATACCATAAGTCCGTGCTTTCCGTCAGGAATTCCATAAGTTATAGCTCCTTTACTTTTAAACCAGTTGAATATTTTTTCATCTGCTGTACAGTATACAGGATTTAGTATTATTTGCTGTACAGTTCCCCGGGAAAATTCTCCACCGTTTTTACCTTTGTACTCATTTTTACAAAGATAACTTGCAGTGGAGCTAAAATTTTTTTTATTCAAATATAGGTTATAAATGAATTTTACAAGATTTATTTCAGCTGGTACTTTGATTAACTTAAACATTTTTTTCCCTTTACCATTAGAATTTGCATATTTTACAGGTTCAGATTTAAATCCAAGAGGTGGAGTACCTCCAAGCCATCTACCTGTTTTAGCAAGTTCCAGCATATTATCCCGTACTCTTTCTGCTATGGTTTCTCGTTCCAGTTGGGCAAATACTGCAGCTATGTTCATCATAGCCCTGCCCATAGCGGAAGATGTGTCAAACTGTTCTTTAATAGAAATGAAAGATACATTGTATTTATTTAGAATTTCAAGAGTGCCTGCAAAATCAGCTACATTTCTTGATATTCTATCAAGTCTGTAGCATATTAAGTGAGTAAATTTTCTATTCTTTATATCTGACATCAATTTTTGAAATTGAGGTCTTTTAACGTTAGAACCACTAAAGCCTTCATCTTCATATATCTTTATTTCTTCAATATTGTCATATACCCTGTTTAAATATTCTCGGCACATCTCTACCTGGTTTTCTATGGATTCTCCTTTGTCTGTGAATTTTGATTTTCTTGAATATATGGCAGCCCTTATTATAATCACCTCATCTCTACTTATATAATATTAATCACCTTTTGAAATTAATCTCATATTATGGTAAAAATGCTAAAAGGGGTATGGTTATGACCATAAAAGTTATAGTTAATTATCCAAAAACAGAAGGGGCTGTGGAAAAATTAAAAGCTGTTGAAGCTAATATAGTGCTTGAGTATCTTAAAGGCATATTAAGTTTTGATGATTTAAATGAGCTTATGCGAATGCTTAAAGAAGAAAATATTTAAGTATAAAAAATACGCCAAAATATGCCACCATTTTAGGGGATCAGGTACTGTAAGCAGTGAAATTCAAGATGAAGTTTAAAAACTTATAAGTAAATAAGAGAGCCCAGAAATTTCCTACTACGGTGTAATAATTGTAGTAGAGAATTTTTTTATGTTTTTCTATTGACAGAGCGTATATATTAACATATTGTATATATATGATATATACAATATATATGAAATACATAATTTAAGATAAGGGGTGATTAGTTGGATATCATCATAAGCAACTCTAGCGATAAACCAATCTATGAGCAGATATCAGCCCAAATAAAAAACATGATTATAAGTGGTTCCCTGCCTGAAGGATATGCTCTGCCCAGCATGAGGCTTTTGGCTAAAGAACTGAGGATCAGTGTTATAACTACAAAACGTGCCTATACAGATTTAGAGAGAGATGGCTTTATTGAAACAGTAAAGGGAAAGGGAAGTTTTGTAGCAGGCAAAAATATGGAGATTATAAAAGAAGAACAGCTGCGCCTTGCAGAAGAATATTTGCAAAAAGCTGTGGATCTTGCAAAGGTAAGCGGCATTAGTTATGAGGAACTAGAAGATATTCTAAAATTATTATGTAAAGGAGAATAGTTATGGATGAAGCAATAAGTGTTAGAGGATTAAACAAAACTTATAAAAATTTTAGCTTGAAAAATGTTTCATTTTCTGTACCTAAAGGCAGTATCGTAGGATTTATAGGTGAGAATGGGGCAGGAAAGACTACTACATTAAAAGCTATTTTAAATTTGATTAGCAGGGAAAGTGGAGAGATTCAAATATTTGGTCGTGACAACATAAAAGATGAAAAGTATATAAAAGAACAGATAGGTGTAGTTTTTGATGAAAGTAATTTTCATGACACTTTAAATGTAAAAAACATTTCAAAATTTATGGCAAAAATTTATAAGCAGTGGGACAGCGGCCTTTTTTTCAATTACCTGGATAAATTTCAATTACCTAAAGATAAGATTGTAAAAGAATTTTCAAGAGGAATGAAGATGAAATTGTGTATTGCTGCAGCACTTGCCCATAAGCCAAAGCTTTTGATTTTGGATGAAGCTACAGGAGGACTTGACCCTGTTGCAAGGGAAGAAATTCTTGATATTTTTTTGGATTTTATTCAAGATGAAGAACATTCTATTTTGCTGTCATCCCATGTAACCAGTGACCTTGATAAGATAGCAGATTATATTACTTTTATTCATGATGGACAGATAGTTTTCAGTAAAAGCAAGGATGATTTGAGAGAAAACATGGGTATATTGAAATGTGGAGCCTCAGATTTTAATAATCTGTCTAAAGAAGAATTTATAAATTACAGAAAAAATCAATTTGGGTATGAAGTTTTAATAAACGACAAATACGATTTTATAAAGAAGCATCCAAAACTTGTGGTGGACAACACTTCCATAGAAGATATCATGCTATTTTATATTAGGGGTGATAAATAATGAGGGGTTTAATTTTAAAAGATTTATATAATTTAAAAAAAAGCGGAAAATCTTTAATTGTTGTACTTGCAGCATTTAGTATTTTATTTTTTTCACAGGACAATATGGGATTTTTGAATGGATATATAGTAATTTTAGCAAGTATGCTTGTTATAAATACTATGTCATACGATAACATGGCAAAGTGGGACAAATATGCGCTGACCATGCCAGTTACAAGGAGAGATGTAGTCTTCTCAAAATATTTGGTTTCAATTATTGTAACTTTTATTGGAGCAGCAATAGCAATAGTTCTGTGTTTTGCTCAGGGAATTTATAAACATAATCTAGATGCTTTAGAAATACTTGCAGTCACCGGTGCTGTCGTGGCAGCTGGATTTTTGTTTATAAGCATTATGCTACCTTTCATTTATAAGTTTGGAATAGAGAAATCACGTATCCTTATATTTCTAGTATTTTTAGTACCTGCTGGTATTGTAGTTATTGGCAAATCTAAGTTTACAAAGTTGCAGTTTTCTCCTTTAGCTGTGCAGTATATGCATATTATTTTGCAGTACCTGCCTATTATATTACTTTTAATAACAATTTTAGTTATGGTAGTTTCCTATTCCATATCCGTAAAAGTATATGGTAATAAAGATATGTAAATTTTAATAATTAACTCAACTTTCGCAGTTTAAAAAATTGTGAAGCAAAGCTTTTTGAGTTGAGAGTTGAAAATTGAAAGTTGAGAGTGAAGGTTGATTTTTAGCTATCGCAAAAAATTTTTAAATTTATATAAATCAATAATGTTTCGCCTTAGCGAAACGAGTTGTTAAAAATTTAATCAAAGATTTTTTGTAGTGTAACGGAAAAAAATCCACATTAACTCTCCACTTTCCACTCTCAATTCTCAACTAAAAAAATTTTATATGTGTGAAAGTCGAGTTATTAATTCTTAACTTAAAAATATGCCTGTATATAAATTGATTTTTAAGTTAGAAATCCGATACAGAGTAAATGATTATAATTATGTTTACTTTGCATTATAAAAAATGTAGAATTGTCATATAGAGTTATACTTTAAGAAAAAGGAGAAATTTAAAGATGATTAAGACGAAAGTTGGAAGAGGAATGTCTAATAATCTCCAATCAGCATTAGAAGAAGCAACTCAAGATTTTGTTAATCCTAAGTTGATAGTTTACTACACGAGCAAGAGCCGATTTGAACAATTTAGCAAATTACTACATGACAAATTCCCCAATTCCATAGTAATTGGTTCTTCTGCATACAAAGAAATCTGTAGATATGGACTCACTAATGGGGCACTGCTTGCCATGAGTTTTGAAGATGGTATAGAATGTTTTGCCGGTGTAATTGAAGATATAGATAAGTATCCAGTGAAGTATATTCAGAGGATACAAGATTCCATCAGTAAATTAAAGGATACAGATAATACAGTATGTCTTGAATTTTGTGTTGGGACAACCAATAGTGAAGAAAAGGTCTTGTCAACTATTAATTCTTTGTTGGAGGTATATGAAATACCTTTATTTGGAGGAACTTCAGCAGATGATGGGGAATTTCAAACTACTTATGTAGGATTAAATGGAAAGGTATATAGTAATAACTGTGTATTTGTGTTAATCAGAAATTTAAGTGGAAAAATAAAAATATATCAGGAAAATATATTTAAAAAAACAAAGCATTCTTTTGTGGCTACTAAAGTAGATACAAAACAAAGAATTGTGTATGAACTTAATGAAAGACCCTGTGCTGAAGTTATTGCTGAAAGATTAAATGTTCCTGTAAGTAGACTTGAACAACTATTTCCAGCCCATCCATTGGGAAGAGTTGTGGGTAATGATTTATATATTTCGGCAAATAAAAATTTAATAGATAATAGAGCAATTTCCTATTATAGTAGAATATATAAAAATGCTAAAGTGTTTTTACTCGAACCGGATAATTATAGAGAAGTATTAAAATCCACAATATCTAAAATAAAAAGTGATTTTCACCATATTTCCTGTGCAATTGTAATTAATTGTGTTGCAAGAACTATGTTTTTTGAACAGGAAGGTTTTTCAGAAGAATTTACAGCGGAATTAGGTGAACTAGGAAATTATATAGGATTTGCCAGTTATGGTGAACAAATGGGGGATTATCATTTTAACCAAACTATGGTAGTTGGAGTTTTTGAATGAATATAAGGGGAGACATGTATGCTTAAAATATTTAGAAAAGATAAAGAAATAGATAGTCCAAATAGTAATTGTTGCAGTGAAAAAAGAGAAATTAAGTCAATTGATGATGTTGACGAGAATAAATATATTAATTATAGTTTAAGTTATGTGCAAGAAAGAATGTCCAACCTTATGGACAGTGAAATTACTATATCAAAAGCTGTATATGATGTTTCAAATACATTTAATCAAGTTTCTCAAAGTATAAGTAAAATTGGAGAT